>NZ_JBBARU010000038.1:0-32815 GCF_040399605.1 Rhodovarius sp.
AGCGGGCCTCTCGATATTGGAAATTCATACCCATGTCAGAAAAGGTGCCAATAGACGCAGCAGGCCATCCTGAGCGTGACGCTTGGCGGGCCTGGGTCGCCGACGGCTTTCAGGCCATGTACGGCAGCGCCGCTCGGCCGAGCGGCGGCGTCGTTTATGTCAGGGCCTATATCCGCAATGGCCTCCCCGTCGCGGCCCATACGCGCGGTGCTCCCTCGTCCGCCGGCGAAGGCGGCATCAATGATCGGACCGCTCAGCCAGCGCGCGGTGGGCAAGTTGAAACGCCTGGACCCGTGGAGGTTGGCTTTCCGGGCATGCCGCTTCGTCGTCGAAACCTTTTGGACGACGCCCTTGTCGAGCCCGTGACGGCTCGACGACCAGAAGACGGGCCGGTCGGTGGTCGCCGAGGGGTCATCCCGGAAGGCGGCGGTGGCTATCGGCCACCTGGTCGCCCTGGTCAGACGCCTGGATCGCAGGCTCCCGCGATCCCGCCCCGCAGCCAGGAACTTGTGGATATGGTGGCGCCAGGGGGCCAGCCGGTGGGGGTTCAACGGGGCGGCGCGGAAGCCAACATCCGCACCCTGCCCGGAGGGCAGCCGGGGGCCGAGGCGATGCTCGGGCGACTAACACAAGGCAGGGGTGCCGTTGATATCACCCCTCCGGCGCATCCGGGGCGGATGTACCGCCTCGATGACGGTACGATCATCGGCTATCGGCCATTGACGTCGAGCGGTAGCCCTTCGATCGATATCAACATTCCTGGCTTCACATCCGTTCGCAAACTTCATTTTTAAGGACATCAAGATGGCCACCATGAAGGAACAAATCTCGCAGTTTTGGGAATATGCCAAAATTGATGACGTGACCTTTCCGAGTGTTCTCGACGCGTTGCGAGACCTCACCGAGATTCCCCCCGGCAAGGACGACACCGAGCGCATGCTGCATTTCGTCGGCCTGATGCTCGACCAGGGCTTCATCCCAGTCTCCAGCCCCTACGCCGATCCGCCGAGCGCGCCATGGTCTGAACAGGGCAACGCCGCCGTGTTGCGGCGGCTGCGCCGGGAGTGGGAAGCGCTGGATCATGACGTGACGTTTCTCGACCTATGCTGGTTTCACCGGCCGTGACGGCAGGCTGATCATACGTGCTGGGCCACCAGCCCTACATCACGATCGACAGCGCGCCTTCGACAAACATGGGATTGTCGCGGCCGGTTGAGACCTTCTTGTCAGGCCGCCCGATCATCAGTTGGCCGAATGGCGCGGCGCTATCGATGTTACGCCGCGCACCTATGAGGACCGGCAGCTTCGCCTCGATAATGGCTCAGTGATTGGGTATCGACCCACTTCAAGAAGCGGCCCATCGGCCATCGACATTAATATCCCGGGTTATTCCGGCGTAGCGAAGCTTCACTTTGTCGACTGATGGAGAAACACATGTCCAATATCGGGGAAGAACTCGCGCAACTCGCCGCTTCGGCGGAGATCGATGATGTAAGCTTCCCGATGGTCATCAACGCGCTAAACCGGTTGCTTGAAGTCCCTCCCGGCAAGGACGACACCGAGCGCATGCTGCATGTCGTCGGTCTGATGCTCGACCAGGGCTTCATCCCAGTCTCCAGCCCCTACGCCGATCCGCCGAGCGCGCCATGGTCTGAACAGGGCAACGCCGCCGTGTTGCGGCGGCTGCGCCGGGAGTGGGAAGCGCTGGATCATGACGTGACGTTTCTCGACCTATGCTGGTTTCACCGGCCGTGACGGCAGGCTGATCATACGTGCTGGGCCTCAGACCCTGCGTCACGCGGGTCAACAGCTCCTAAGAGCCGGTCCGAGCCTTCGCCGCCCGCTCGCTCATCACGCAGGCCAGCACCACCACGCCGCCGCCCAGCAGCAGAATGGCGTCCGGCACCTTGCCAAACACCAGGTAATCCAGCGCCACGCTCCAGGGCAGGGCGATGAATTCAAACGGTGCCAGCCGCGCCGGCCCGGCATGGCGAAAGGCCAGCGCCAGGGTGACGGTGGCCACCCCGGCCAGCAGGCCATTGGCCATCAACTGGCCGGTCTGCAACAAGTCCGGCGTCACCCAGAGCCAGGCGGCGAAGGGGGCAAAAACCACAAAACCCAGCGCGCTGGGCCAGACCAGCAGCCGGGCAAACCCCGTCTCGCCCCGCAGGGCACGGTTGATGGTGATGTTGATGGAATAAAACACCGTCGCCAGCAGGGCATAGGCATAACCCAATAGGCTGCCACCCGGCTGTCCCAATTGCGGCGCCAGGGCCAGCAGCACGCCCGAAAACGCCACCCCGGACCATAGCCAAGCCGCGCGCGGAATGCGCTCGCCCAGAAACACCCCCGCCATCAGCATGATCATGAAGGGGTTGGTGAAGAAGACGAGATAGCCATCGGCCAGCGGCAAATGGCGAAAGGTGAGGAAGAACATCATCCCCGACACCAGCATGGAGGCGGCGCGCAGCGCATGCAGCCCGGCATGGCGGGTGTGCAGCGTGCCACCCGCCAAAGGGCTCACCGCCCGGGCACCAAAGAGCAGCACCAGCAGCACGCCATGGCGGAACACCAGCGCCTGCGCGGGGCTGAATTCGCCGGACAAAAGCTTGGTATTGGCATCGAGCAGCCCGAACAGGGCAATGCCGGCCATGATGAGGAGGGGACCTTTCACCCAGACCCTCTATCCCGCCTTGCGCCCACTTGCCATGGGTGGCGCTTCCCAGGGGCGCGCGGGTCTGGCATGCCCCGGATGGATGACACCCGCCCTCGCCTCCGCCCTCACCCCCCTCATGCGGCTCATGGATGCCGAAACCGCCCATGGCTGGGCGCTGCGCGCATTGGGCGCCGGCCTCGCCGGGCGTTCGGCCGCCAATGCCCATGCCAGCCTGGCCAGTGAGGTGATGGGGTTGCAATTCGCCAATCCCCTCGGCCTCTCCGCCGGCTTCGACAAGAACGCCCTGGCCGTGCTGCCGCTCATGCGCCTGGGCTTTGGTTTTCTGGAGGCCGGTTCCGTCACCCCACGGCCACAGCCCGGCAACCCCCGCCCGAGAATCTTTCGGCTGGAAGAGGACCAGGGCGTGATCAATCGCCTGGGCTTCAATAATGCCGGGCTGGATGCCTTCCTGGCCCGGCTGCGCGCCCTGCCCCGCCCATTGCCCGCGCCCCTGGGCGCCAATGTGGGCGTGAATAAGGAAGGTGCGGTGCCCGAGCGCGACTACCCAGCACTTTACACCGCCATCGCACCGCTGGTGGACTACATCACCATCAATGTCTCCTCGCCCAATACGCCCGGGCTGCGGGATTTGCAGGGCGAGGCGGCGCTCAATGGCATCCTAGCCGCCATGCCGCCGCGCAGCGTGCCGGTGCTGGTGAAGATCGCCCCTGATTTGTCCGAAGCCGCACTTCTGCCGCTGCTCGATGTTTGCATGGCCCATGGGGTGGCCGGCGTGATCATTTCCAACACCACCCTGGCCAGGCCCGAAACGCTGCGCAGCGCGGCGCGGGGTGAGGCTGGCGGCCTCTCCGGCCAGCCGCTCTTCGAGAAAAGCACCGCCATGCTGCGCATGGCGCGCCGGCACACCCAGGGCCGCATCGCGCTGGTGGGCGTGGGCGGGGTGGCCTCGGCCGAGCAGGCCTATGCCAAAATCCGCGCCGGCGCCGCGCTGGTGCAGCTCTATAGCGGCTTTGCCTATGCCGGCCCGGCGCTGGTGCCGCGCATCCTGGACGGCCTGGCCGCGCTGCTGGCGCGCGACGGCTTCGCCCATGTTTCTCAAGCGGTGGGAGCCGACGCGTGAAGATCATCGAATCCATCACCGAAACCTTTGCCGATTATGATGGCTATGTGCTCGACCTCTGGGGCGTGGTGCATGATGGCCGCGCCCCCTATCCCGGCGCGGTGGCAGCGCTGCACGCGATGAAGGCGGCCGGCAAGCGCATCGCCTTCCTCACCAATGCGCCCCGCCGCAGCTGGTTCATCGACAAGATGCTGGTCGGCATGGGCATCACGCCCGACATGCATGACGGCATCATGAGCAGCGGCGAGGCCACCTGGATGCTGCTCAAGGCCCGCAGCGATGCCCGCTTCACCGGCCGCGCCTTCCATATCGGGCCCGAGCGCGACCTCTCGGTGGTGGATGAAGGCGTGGCCGAACTGGTCACCGAGCCGGGTGACGCGCAATTCCTGCTCAATACCGGCCCCGACCCCGATCGCGGCCCCCGCTCGGTCGAGCCCTATCGCGCCGACCTCATCCGCTGCCACGCTGCAGGGCTGCCCATGCTCTGCGTCAACCCGGACCGCGCGGTGATGGTGGCGGGCGAGCGCATTCTCTGCGCTGGCGCGCTGGCCGATGTCTATCGCGAGTTGGGCGGCACCGTGCTGGAGATCGGCAAGCCCGACCCGGCAGTCTATGGCCCCACCCTGGCGCTGCTGGGCGATACGCCCAAAAATCGCGTGGTGGCGGTGGGCGATACCGCCCATACCGACCTCGCCGGCGCCATGGCCGCAGGGCTGGACAGCCTCTGGGCGATGACCGGGCTGTTCCAGCACGCCCATGGCGGCGATGTCACGGGGCCTGAAATCCGCCTCCTTGCCGAGGCCGAGCACGTCTCCCCCATCGCAGCCTTGCGCGGCTTGCGGGCCTGATCACCGCCCCTGGGGAATACCCGCATGGCGCCGCGCCCGGCCATGCGCTATTGCCCTGCCACCATGGATATTCAGCCAGAACTGCCCCCCCAGCCGGGCCATAATCGCGGCCCGGCCGAGGATGGCCAGCGCGTCGCCTTCGAGGCGGGCCGGCGCCGCACCTTCGCCATCATCGCCCACCCCGATGCCGGCAAAACCACGCTGACCGAAAAACTGCTGCTCAAGGGCGGTGCCATTCAGCTCGCCGGCCATGTCCGCGCCAAGGGCAATGCCCGCCGCACCCGCTCGGACTGGATGAAAATCGAGCAGGATCGCGGCATTTCCGTCGCCACCTCGGTGATGACCTTCGAGCAGGGCGGGCTGGTCTTCAACCTGCTCGATACCCCGGGCCATGAGGATTTCTCCGAGGACACCTACCGCACCCTCACCGCGGTGGATGCCGCCGTGATGGTGCTCGATGCCGCCAAGGGCATCGAAAGCCAGACCAGGAAACTCTTCGAAGTCTGCCGCATGCGCGACATCCCGATCATCACCTTCATCAACAAGATGGACCGCGAGGCGCGCGACCCCTTCGAACTGATCGATGAGATCGAGAGCACCCTGGCGCTGGACGCCGCCCCGGTGGCCTGGCCGGTCGGCCGCGCCAGCGAATTCGCCGGCACCTATGATCTGCTGGCCAATCGCTTCATGCCGGTCGATAAGGCCTGGGAAGACAGCATTCCGATGTCCTCCACCGAGGATGCAAAGCTTTCGCAAATGGTCGGCCCCGAGCGTGCCACGCGATTGGCCGAGGAAGCGATGCTGGCCGAGGCCGGCCTCAAACAATTCGACCTCGCGGCCTTCCGCGAAGGCACCCTCACCCCGGTCTTCTTCGGCTCCGCGCTGCGCGATTTCGGCGTTGCGCATCTGCTCGATGGGCTGGCCCGCTACGCGCCGCCCCCGGGCATGCGTGAGGCCGACCCGCGCAATGTCCAGCCCGATGAGCCGGCGCTGACCGGCTTCGTCTTCAAGATCCAGGCCAATATGGACCCCAACCACCGGGACCGGGTGGCCTTTGTGCGGCTCTGCTCGGGCCGGCTGACCAAGGGGATGCGGCTGCGCCAGGTCGGCACCGGCAAGCAGGTGCCGGTCAATGCGCCGCTCTTCTTCTTCGCCAAGGACCGCCAGGTGGCCGAGGAGGCCTGGCCGGGCGATGTGGTGGGCATCGCCAATCATGGCATTTTGCGCATCGGCGATACGCTGACCGAGGGCGAGAACCTGAATTTCCGAGGCGTGCCCAGCTTCGCGCCCGAAATTCTGCGCAATATCCGCCTCGAAGACCCGATGCTGGCGAAAAAACTGCGCACCGCGCTCGACCAATTGGCCGAGGAGGGCGTGGTGCAGTTGTTCCGCCCGCTCGATGGCTCGCCCCCCGTGGTTGGCGTTGTCGGCCAGTTGCAGCTCGATGTGCTGCAATCACGGCTAAAGGTGGAATACGGCGTGCCGGCGGGCTTCGACAACACGATGTGGAACGAGGTGCGCTGGGTGACCGGCGAGAAGGCCGAAATGGCCCGCTTTGCCGATATCCACCGCCGTGACGCGGCCGAGGATCATGACGGCGCGATCGTCGGCTTCTTTGCCTCCTCCTGGCGCCTGGGCAAGGCGGGGGAGGATTTCCCCGGCCTGCAATTCCACAAGCTGCGTGAGCAGCACGGCGTGGGCGCCGCCTGATGCTGGATTTCGGCCCCCTGCATGTGCTGGTGGTCGGCGATGTGATGCTCGACCGCTACCTCTATGGCAGTGTGGAGCGCATTTCGCCCGAGGCGCCGGTGCCGGTATTTTCCCGCGGGCGGGAGAGTGCCATGCCCGGTGGTGCGGGCAATGTGGCGCGCAACATCACCGCACTCGGCGCGCGGGCCACGCTTGTTGGCCTCATTGGCCCGCGCAGTGAGGCGCTGCGCCACGCCATTGCCGATGCCGCGATCCTCGATGGGCTGGTCGAAAGCGCCACCCGCCCCACCACCACCAAGCTGCGCGTGGTGGCCGGCAATCAGCAGATGATGCGCATCGATGACGAGGCGACAGGGCCACAAAGCCAGGCCGAGACCGCAGGCTTATTGGCCGCCATCGAGGCCGCGCTGGCGGCAGCCCCTGATGCCATCATCCTCTCCGATTACGGCAAGGGCGTGCTCTCACCAGCGGTGCTGGCGCGGCTGCGCGCCGCCCAACTGCCGGTTTTTGTGGACCCCAAGGGGGCCGATTTCTCCCGCTATGCCGGTGCCGCCTGCATCACCCCCAATGCGGCAGAGATGGCGCTGGCTGCCGGACTGCCCAGCCGTGGCGATGAGGAATGCGCCGCCGCCGCCCGCGCCGTGATGGCGCGCGATGGTGTCGGCGCCATCCTGGTCACCCGCTCGGCCAAGGGAATGATGCTGGTGCGGCCCGATGGCCTGCTCTCCATCCCCGCCCGTGCGCAGGAGGTCTTCGATGTTTCGGGGGCCGGCGATACGGTGATCGCCGCCCTCGCCCTGGCCCATGCCGGCGGCCGCTCGCTGGAGGATGCGATGCGCATCGCCAATGCCGCGGCGGGCATTGTGGTGGCCAAGCTTGGCACCGCCACCACCTCGGCCGCTGAACTCACGGCGGCGCTGGCCGGCGGCGCGGGCGATGCAGGCTCAGCGCTGCTCGACCTCGCCGCCACCCGCGCCCTGGTGGCGCAATGGAAGGCGGCGGGGCTTTCGGTCGGCTTTGCCAATGGCTGCTTCGACATACTCCATGCCGGCCATGTCGCCATGCTGGCCCAGGCGGCGGCCGGCTGTGACAGGTTGGTGGTGGCGCTGAACAGCGATGCCTCGGTGGCGCGGCTGAAGGGCCCCAGCCGCCCGGTGAACCGGTTGGAGGACCGCGCGGCGGTGATTGCCGCCCTGCGCCAGGTCGCCGCCGTCACCAGCTTTGCCGAGGATACGCCACTCACCCTCATCCAGGCGCTGCTGCCCGATGTGCTGATCAAAGGGGCCGATTACACCGCCGAGACGGTGGTGGGCTGGCCCGAGGTGCGCGCCCATGGCGGGCGGCTGCTGCTGGCGGAATTGCTGCCCGGGCGCTCCACCACGGCCATTCTCGCCGGCCGCTGAAAGCGCTTGACCTTCCCATGATGGGAGGGTGCCTGATGCGCTGTATGAAACACATCATTCTCGCCGCCGCCATTATAGCCTCGCCCGCCACCATGGCCTGGGCGCAGGGGCAGCATCGCGGCCATGCCCCGGCCGCTCCGGGCGTGACCGCCGCAACCCGGGCCTATCAGGCCGCGGCCGAGGCCATGCACCGCGACATGGCCATCACCTATAGCGGCCAGGCCGACCGCGATTTCATCCAAGGCATGATCCCGCACCATGCCGGCGCCATCGCCATGGCGAATGTGGTGCTGCTGCACGGCACCGATCCAGAGACCCGCGCCCTGGCCGAAGGCATCATTCGCGACCAGGAGCGCGAGATCGCGCAGATGCGCGCCATCCTGGCCCGGCTGCCCGCGCGCTGAAGCAAGCTGGACAAGCAGCAGCCAAACCGGCAGGCATGCCTCCCATGCGTGTCCTGTTCATCCATCAGAACTTCCCGGGCCAATTCCGCCATGTTGCCGCCGCCATGGCCGCCTCGGGCCATGAGGTGAGCGCCCTGGCCGAGGCGCAGAACCCGCCCATCGCCGGTGTAACGCTCTATCGCTACCCCGCCCCCGAGATGAGCCAGGAGGCCCAAGCCCGGGCGCATCCCTATCTCCGCCGGCTCGACTCCCATCTGCGGCGGGCGCAAATGGTGGCGCGTGCCGCCACCCAGTTGCGCCAGCGCGGCTATCGGCCGGAGCTCATCGTCTCGCATATCGGCTGGGGCGAATCGATGTTCATGCGCGACATCTTCCCCCAGGCGCGCATCGTGCTGCATTGCGAGTATTTCTTCCGCGCCGAGGGCGGCGATGTCGGCTTCGACCCGATCTATGGCGAGATGACGCTCGACACCATCGCCCGCACCCGCATGCTCAATACCGGCCAATTGGTCCAGCTCGAAGCCGCCGATTGGGGCATGGCGCCGACAATGTGGCAGCGCAGCCGCTACCCCGATTGGGTGCAGGCCAAGATGAGCGTCATCCATGAGGGCGTGGACACCATCGCCATCAACCCCGATGGCCCCGCCGGCTTCACCCTGCCCGATGGCCGCAGCTTCCGCCGTGGCGACCCGCTGGTGACCTATACCGCCCGGCATCTGGAGGCTTATCGCGGCTTCCATCACTTCATGGAGGCCCTGGTCACCCTGCAAAAGCTGCGGCCCGACGCGCATGCCGTCGTGGTGGGCGGCTCGAAGGGCGCCTATGGCGGCCCGCCCCCGGGCGGTGGCACCTGGCGGGAATGGGCGCTCAAACAGGTGGATGGACGGCTCGACCTCACGCGCGTGCATTTCTTCGACTGGCTGCGGCATGACCAGTTGCACACCCTGTTCCGGGTGAGTGCGGCGCATGTCTATCTCACCTTCCCCTTCGTGCTCTCCTGGTCGGTGCTGGAGGCCATGGCCTGTGGGGCAGCGGTGCTGGGCTCGGCCACCGCACCGGTCCAGGAGGTGATTGCCGATGGGGTGAATGGCAGGCTGGTGGATTTTTTTGACAGTGACGCCATCGCCCATGGCCTGGCCGATATGCTGGCCAACCCCGCAGCGCTGGTGCCGCTGCGCGCCGCCGCCCGGGCGAGTGTGGTGGAGCATTATGATCTGCAATCGCGCTGCCTGCCGCAATGGGTGACGCTGCTGGAGGGCGTGGCCCGGTCAGGCAGCGGCCTGGGCTGAGAGGCTGCTTGCCCAGGGCCGGGCGGGCGTGCATGTATCGCCCGTTCAGGAGGAAATCCCATGCTCGACCAGCCGCACCGCACGCCAGAAGCCCCCAGCGCCGACCCCTTCGCCCTGGCGAAGGCCTTGTCCGGCATGCACTTCATCGGCGGCCGCTATGTGCCCGCGATCAGCGGAAAAACCTTCCCCGTGGTGAACCCCGCCACCGGCATTCAGGTGGCCGAAGCGGCCGAGGGTGATGCGGCCGATGTCGATGCCGCGGTGCAGGACGCCGCCCGCGCGCAAAAAGCCTGGGCGAAGATGCCCGCCCGCAAGCGCGGCGCGCTGGTCTATCAATGCGCCGCCCTGCTGCGCGCGCATCAGGATGAACTCGGCCGGCTGATCGCACTGGAGACCGGCAAGGCGCTGCGCACCGAAAGCCGCGTCGAGGCCGGCGTGGTGGCTGATATTTTTGAATTCTTCGGTGGCCTGGGCGGCGAATTGAAGGGCGAGAGCGTGCCCTTCGCCCCCGATGTGCTCAGCGTGACGGTGCGCGAGCCGCTCGGTGTGGTCGGCGCCATCATCCCCTGGAACGTGCCCATGCTGCTGATGGCGCTGAAAATCGCCCCGGCCCTGGTGGCCGGCAATGCGGTGGTGGTGAAATCGGCCGAGGAGGCGCCCCTCGCCGTGCTTCGCATCTGCGAATTGCTGGGCCGCATCCTGCCGCCGGGCACCTTCAACATGCTCTCCGGCCAGGGCCCGGAATGCGGCGCGCCGCTGGTGGCCCATCCGCTGGTCAAGAAGGTGACCTTCACCGGTTCGGTCGAAACCGGCAAAATCGTCGCCCGGGCCGCGGCCGAAAAGCTGGTGCCGGTGACGCTGGAACTGGGCGGCAAATCGCCCATGATCGTCTTCGCCGATTGCGATTTCGCCAAGACGGTGAGCGGCGCGCTCACCTCCATGCGCTTTACCCGTCAGGGCCAAAGCTGCACGGCGGCCAGCCGCATCTATGTCGAACGCCCGATTTTCTCGGCCTTTGTCGCCGAGATGGAAAAGGCCGTGAACAACATGGTCATGGGCGACCCGCTGGACGAGAAAACCGATATCGGCACGATCATCAGCCAGGGCCAATTCGACAAGGTTCAGGCCTTCATTGAGGAGGGCAAGGCGACGCCCGGTGCCACCGCCCTCGAATGCTCGGCCATGCCCAGCGACCCCGCACTGCGAAAGGGCCTGTTCCTGCGCCCGGTGATCTTCACCGGCCTCGACGGCTCCTCCCGCCTGGTGCGCGAGGAAATCTTTGGGCCCGTGACGGTGATCCAACCCTTCGACGATGCCGAAGCCGTGCTGGCCGAGGCCAATGACAGCGAATACGGCCTCGCCGCCTCGCTATGGACCAACAACCTCAAGGTCGGCCTCGACCTCGCCCACCGCCTGGAAGCGGGGCTGGTGCAGATCAACCAGAATCTGGTGGTGCAGGCCAACCTCTCCTATGGCGGCGTGAAATCCTCGGGCCTGGGCAAGGAGGCTTCGCTGGAAGCCATGCTGGAGCACTTCACCCACAAGAAGACCATCATGGTGAATATGGGTTAATGAACGCGAACCCGCTGCCCGGGGTGCCGCTGGTCGAGAGCCCCTTCTTCGAGGAGCTTCTCGCCACGGCCGATCTGCCGGCGGAGACGCAGCGCATCGCCCGTGACCTGCACCGCGACGGCTTCGCGGTGTTCGACTTTCCCGAGCCGGATTTTACCAACCTCGCGGGGCAAATCATCGATCAGCTCGGCCCATCCATGGCCATTGATGCCTTCCGCGCCGGCGGCGCCAACGGGCTGCGGCTGCAGGATGCCTGGCAGCAATGCGCCGCCGTGCGCAGCCTGGCCGCCAATAAGGCGGTGAAGGCGCTGCTGGGTGACCTCTATGGCCGCCCCGCCTTTCCCTTCCAGACCTTGAACTTCCCCTTTGGCAGCCAGCAGCACGCGCATACCGACAGCGTGCATTTCAGCGCCATGCCCGAGCGTTTCATGTGCGGCGTCTGGGTCGCGCTGGAGGATATCCACCCCGATGCCGGGCCGCTGATCTACTACCCTGGCTCGCACCGCCTGCCGATCTATGTGAATGAGCATATTGGCCATTGCGCCGCCACCGCGCCATCGCGCGCCAATCAGGCGGATTTTGCCCCGCTCTGGCGCGCGCTGATCCACACCCATCGTCTGGAGCAGGTGGAATTCACCCCTCGGCGCGGCCAGGCGCTGATCTGGGCCGCCAACCTGCTGCATGGCGGCTCCGACCATCGTGACCGCAACCGCACGCGCTGGTCCCAGGTCACACATTATTTCTTCGAGGATTGCGCCTATTATACGCCGCTGGAGAGCGACCCGGCTTTCGGGCGCATCTTCTTCCGCAACGTGACCGATATCGCCACCGGCCAGCCGGTGCCCAATCGCTACCTGGGCCATGACGTGCCCGCAGACTATATCGAAGCCACCAAGCGCCCGCCTGCCGCCACCCTGCCGGAGGATTTCGATGCGCAGCTCTATCTGCTCGCCAACCCCGATGTGGCCGCGGCCGGGGTCGATGCCGGTGAGCACTACCTGGTGCATGGCTCGCGCGAGAACCGGCCCCTGCGCCCGGGCTAAACCAAGCCTGTCGCCCGCGGGCGTGACAGGCTATGGTGCGACGATGACCCACCCTGACGCTGCCCGCACCCACCGCCCCGACACCATCGCGGGGTTACGCGCGTGAGTGGGCCCGAAGCCAAGCCGCCCCTGGCCGATAAGACCGTGGCCGAGCTGAAATCGATGATCGCCAATGCCGACCAGATCCTGGCCGGCCCCAATACCAAGATGCATGGCCCCGCCACCGCCTTCCGTGAGGCAGCGCGCCTCGCACTCGCCGGCCGCCGCGTGGGCTTTGCCGCCGCCGCCCCGGATTTGGTGCTGGAAGCCGCCATGCGGCGCATCAAGGCAGTGGCGGCCGAGGTGCAGGCCCGCTTTGACCTCTCGGCCGAGACCGCCCGCGCCCGCGGCGTCACCACGCCGCATAAGCTTCTGGCCGCCAATGGCGCGCCAAAAATCAGCGGTGATGTGCGCAGCGGCAAGCTCAAGCGCTGCCCTTATATTTCCTATCGTGGCCCCGGGGGCATCGCCATGCTGTATTACGCCGTACCGCCCGGCGAGGCCGAGCCCTATTGGGGCGGCTGCCTCACCGCCGTGGGCAGTGCCGGCCCTGAGGTCGCGATGACCGAGGAGGAGGCGGTCTCCGCCTTCCTCGCCGCCCTCGCCGAGATCGCGCCGCTGCGGGGCTGAGCGGCTTTCGTGTCTGTCACCATCATCGTCGTGGCCTTCAATTCGGCCGCTATCCTGGCCGAATGCCTGGCCTCCATCCCGGCCGACCTGCCGGTGGTGGTGGTGGATAATGCCTCCACCGATGCCAGCAGCGCCGTGGCAAAGGCCGCCCGGGCCGATGCGCGGGTGATCCGCACCCCGCGCAATCTGGGCTTTGGCCGCGGCGCCAATGCCGGCTTTGCGGTGGTGGAAACCGCCTTCGGCCTGCTGCTCAATGCCGATGCGCGGCTGATGCCAGGCGTGCTGGAAGTGCTATGCGCCGCCGCACAGCGCTACCCCGATGCGGGGCTGCTGGCGCCGGAAATCTTCGGCGATGACGGCGCGCTGCAATTCGGCCACGCCCTGCCCCATACGCCGGCGCATAAGCGCTACCTTCCGATGCCGGCGGGGGATTGCTGCATGGATTACGTCGGCGGTTCGGCGATGTTCTTCCGGATGAGCGCCTTTCGCGCCCTGGGCGGCTTTGATGACGCGATCTTTCTCTATGGCGAGGATGACGATATTTGCCTGCGCATGGCCGCCGCAGGCCATGCTTTGGTGCATGTGGTGGGTGGGCGGGTGGTGCATGCCGGCGGCAAATCCACCAGCCCCTCGCCCCGGCTGGAATGGTGCAAGGCCTGGCATCAGGGCTGGTCACGCATGCATCTGGAGGCCAAGCATCGCGGCCGCGCCGCCGCCTGGGGCCATTTGCTGCGCGAATGGCCGAGCCTTGCAGCCAAGTCCCTGCTGCGCCGCGGTGATGCGCGGCACACCAAATGGTCCGGCCGCGCGGCCGGCATGGCGGCCTGGGCACGCGGCCAAAAGGCCACCGACATCGGGCTTGACCCGGCGGAAAGCCAGCGGTCTGCTTGAAAACGAACATCAAGATAAAACAAGATCGAGGGGCTTTGCCCCTCGAGCACCCCAGCATTAAACTTAGTTTCCTGCACCTTCGTTAGATTATTGATCATAAAAATTTTTAAATGATCGGGACATCAATTATTCTGGTGAGCGAGCGGTAGAGGGCAAGGACCTTTTACTATTTTCGTCCACCACCAGCGTTCTTCAGCGCCTTTGCTTTTCCACATTCTGCCCCCCCGGCGACGGCTGATCGTGCCGGCTCAGGCCACGCCCGCCAATTCCTGCCGGACGAGTTGGACCCAAAACGCCACACCATGCGGCAAGGCGGCGTCGTTGAAGTCATAGAGTGGCGAGTGCAGCGCATGCGCCGTGCCATCGGGGGCCACGCCAGCGCCGAGGAAGACGAAGGCGCCGGGCTTGGCCTGCAGCATGAAGGCGAAATCCTCCCCGCCTGTGACCGGCTGGGTTGCGGTATCCACCCCCGCCTCCCCCGCCACGGCGCGGGCGGCGGCGGCCATCACCTCCGTCTCGCGCTCATGATTGACCAGGGGAATGGCGTTCCACCACATGGATATCTCAGCCGTGGCACCCTGCGTGGCTGCGGCGAGTTCGGCCAATTCGCGAATTCGCCCCTCCACCAAGGCCTGCATGGGCGCATTGAAGGCGCGCATCGTGCCGCCCACCACCAACTCCGCCGGCATGACGTTGAGCGATTCCTTGGTGCCGCCGGCAATATGGCCCACACTGACCACCACGCTCTCCCGCGCTGGCACATTGCGGCTGACAATGCCCTGCAGCGCCTGGATGAAGATGGCCTGCACCAGCGTCAGGTCATTGGCCAGATGCGGTGAATTGCCGCCATGCCCGCCCGTGCCGCGGAAGGTGGCGACCCAACGGCCGGAGCCAGCCATCAGGGGCCCCTTGCGAAGCGCAAAATGCCCGAGCGGGACGCCCGGCATATTGTGCATGCCATAGACGGCATCGCAGGGAAAACGCTCGAACAGCCCATCCTCCAACATGGCCTGGGCGCCGCCACGCCCCTCCTCGGCCGGCTGAAAGATGAAATGCACGGTCCCGGCGAAATCGGGGTTTTCGGCCAGCATCCGGGCCGCGCCCAGCAGCATGGCGGTATGGCCATCATGCCCGCAGGCATGCATGCGGCCGGGTATGGTGGAGCCATAGGCCAGGCCCGTCTGCTCGGTGAGTGCCAGCGCATCCATATCGGCCCGCAGGCCAATGGCCCCCTGGCCGGGGCGGCGGCCCTTGAGCGTGCCCACCACCCCAAAGCGGCCAATACCCTCGGTGGTTTCCAGCCCCCAGGATCGCAGGCGCTCGGCCACCAGCGCGGCGGTGCGCGTCTCCTCCATTCCCAATTCGGGATGGGCATGGATGTCGCGGCGCAGCGCGATTAGCTCGGGCAAATAGCGCTCGATCTGTGGCTGGATATCCTCAATGGCCATGGGGTCGGTTCCTCATATTCGGGCGGGGCTGCTTCACTGCGCGCGCGCCAGGCGGTCCATGTAAATCCGCAAATGGGTATAGGCGGCGGATACAAGCGGGGTGTCGATGCCATGGCGGGCCGCGCGGGCCGCCAAATCGCCCAGAATCTGGTCCGCCTCCACCGGCAGCCCGGCCACCAGGTCGCGATACATCGACGAGGCCATGGGCGAGCCCTTTTGGGTCACTTGGCGGGTGATGGTCTCAAGAAAAGCCGCGCTGGGGGCCATGCCATCAACCTCAATCACCCGCACCACCTCGCCCAGCAGGCGCAGGACAAATTCCCGCCCGCCGGAGGCTGCCTCGATTTCGCCAATGGTGCCGCGCATCAGGCCGCATATGCCCCCCAGCGTGGCCAACAGGGTCCATTTCTCCCACATTTCGCGCTCCACATGCGCCGTGAGCCGCGCGGTGAAGCCAGCCCTTTGCATGGTCTCGTCGAATTGCGCCGTGCGGGCGGAGGGGCTGCCATCAAGCTCGCCATAGGCGAGTTCCTGAAACGGCGCCAATTGCTTGATGCGCCCTTGCGGATCGATGGTGGTGGCAACCTTGCAGACGCCACCAATCAAGGCCGCGCCGTAGAGCGACCTGATGCGGTCCACATGGCGCATGCCGTTGAGCAGGGGCATCACCATTGTCTGCGGGCCCATGGCCGGCGCCATGTCCTGCAAGGCCTGTTCCAGGCCAAAGGCCTTCACCGCGACGATAATGGCATCATAAGTGCCATCGATGGTCTCCGCCGTGACGAGTTTGGGCTGCAGCGTCACATCGCCATGCGGGCTGAGCAGGGTGAGGCCCTGCTCGCGCAGCTGGGCAGCGCGGCCCGCGCGCACCAGAAAGGTGACGTCGCGCCCCGCCTGGGCCAGCCTGCCGCCAAAATAGCCACCGGTGGCGCCGGCCCCCACGATGAGAACACGCATGTGATCACTCTCCTCCATCTGTGGCGCGCAGGCCTTTATCTGGGTCAGGATGGCTGAGACGGGGGAGTTTACAAGGCGGGGGACGAGCGGTCGTGCTGGCTGCTCGACGCTTTGGGGATCAGGCCCTAAAGAGCGAGGACATCCATGAGGCGATGGCCTCGCCCCCCTCAGATCCCTCGATGGAGATGATATCTTGAATTTGTCCAGCATCATCGCGCGCGGCGTTGCCATGATTGGGGGCACCGCGCTGCGCCTGCGGCACATCAGGGATGGCAACCCCATACCGGCCTGGGGCGGGGCGCCGGCCATTCCGGCCGCCAAGCCGCAGGGCGTGATCCCCACGCTGAAAATGCCCACAGCCCAGGGCTGGAGCGAAGGCCAGGCGCCAATCCCCGCCCCCGGGCTGAAGGTCAACGCCTTTGCCCGCGGCCTGAAACACCCGCGCTGGATCAAGACGCTGCCCAATGGCGATGTGCTGGTCTCCGAGGCCAATAGCATTCCCCGCGCGGTCATGCGCAATGCCTTTGACTACGCCATGGTCGCCACCATGCGCCGGGCCCGGGCGGTGGGCGAGAGCGCCAACCGCATCACCCTGCTGCGCGACCGCGACGGCGATGGCGTGGCCGAGATCCAGGATGTCTTCATGGAGGGCCTCAACCAGCCCTTCGGCATGGAATTGGTCGGTGACCAGTTTTACGTTGGCAATACCGATGGGGTGGTGGTGTTCCCCTATGCGCCGGGCGCGGATCGCATCACCGCGCCGGGGCGCAAGATCGTCGATTTCAAGCCCGGCGGGCATTGGACGCGCAGCCTGCTGCAAAGCCCCAATGCCAAGAAACTCTATGCCGGTGTCGGTTCGCTCACCAATATCGCCGATCAGGGGATGGAGGTGGAGGAGGGCCGCGCGGCCGTTTGGGAACTCGACCTCGAAACCGGGGCCAGCCGTGTCTTCGCCGGGGGCTTGCGCAATGCGGTGGGCCTGGCCTGGGAGCCACAGACGGGCATGCTCTGGACGGTGGTGAATGAGCGCGACGGGTTGGGCGATGAGACGCCGCCCGACTATCTCACCTCGGTGCGCGATGGCGCCTTTTACGGCTGGCCCTATTGCTACTGGGACAGGGTGGTGGATGATCGGGTGCCGCAGGATAGCGCCATGGTGGCCAGCGCGCTCACGCCCGATTACGCGCTGGGGGGGCATACCGCCTCGCTCGGCCTATGCTGGGTGCCCGCCGGCACCTTGCCGGGCTTCCCCGCAGGCATGGCGATTGGCCAGCATGGCTCCTGGAACCGCAGCAAGCTCAGCGGTTACAAGCTGGCTTTCGTGCCCTTCGAGAATGGCCGCCCCTCGGGCCCGGCCCGCGATATTCTCACGGGCTTTCTGGCCCCCGATGAGAAGGTCTCCTATGGGCGGCCCGTGGGGGTGACCCTCGGGCCCGATGGGTCGCTGCTGATGGCCGATGATGTGGGCGATGTGATCTGGCGGGTGAGCGGGGCCTGAGGCGCCCCGGCGCATGATCTATAGCGAGACGCCGCCATCCACCGCCAATTCGGCGCCGGTCATATAGACGCTCTCATCCGAGAGCAGGAACAGCACCGCCCGCGCCACGTCATCCACCGTGCCCACGCGCCCGAGCGGGATGGAATCGAGCCGCGCCGAGCGCTGCTCATTGGTCCAGATGCTGATCATATCGGTCTCGATCGGCCCGGGATGCACGCTATTGACCCGAATGGCCAGCCGCGCGAGGTCGATCGCCGCAGCCTTGGTCATGCCGCGCAGCGCCCATTTGGTGCTGGAATAGGCAATGGCATTGGGCGAGCCGCGCAGCCCCGCGGTCGAGGAGATATTGACGATTGAGCCGCCGCCGGCCCTCGCCATGGCCGGCACCACCGCCTGCATGCCCAGGAAGCAGCCGGTCTGGTTCACCGCCAGATGCTTTTCGAACAGCGCCTTATCCGTCTCCATCAGCGGCTTGGGCACATAAATGCCGGCATTATTGACCAGCCCATGCAAGCCACCGCCAAGCGTCTCGGCCGCGGCGACGGCAGCGGCCCAGTCGGCCTCCAATGTCACATCCTGGCGGAGGAAGACGCAGGCCGCACCGAGTTCGGCAGCGAGCGCCCGGCCCTGCTCCTCCAGCAGGTCACCGATCACCACCCGACCACCTTCGGCGATGATCATCCGCGCCTCCGTCGCACCCTGGCCGCGTGCGCCGCCCGAGATCAACACTGTCTTGCCCGTGAACCTGGCCATGGCGTTTGCTCCTCCTGCCTTTGGTGGCGATCTTGGCTGAGCTATCTGCCGGCGGCCAGGGTTTTTATCCACCCTGAGATGGGGCTGGGCGATGGCTTGCCCCGGCATGGCCGGCACCGCATCCTGGCCGCAACAGAAGGAAGAGGCCCGATGGCTGCGCATCTTCATCAATGGCCGGCGCAAGGGCGGGTGCATCACGCCGCCACCCTGGCGCAAGCCTTGCCGCGCGAGATCGCCGGGGCAGAGCGCGTGGTGCTGGTCACGCCCCGTTCCCTCGCTGGCAGCGCGCTGGCCGCCGAGGTCACCACACTGATCGGCGCGCGCCTCGCCGGCAGTTTCGCTTCCATGCGCGCCCATAGCCCGGTGGAGGATGTGCTGGCACTGGCCGCCCTGATGCGGCAATGCGAGGCCGACCTGATCGTGGCGCTGGGCGGTGGTTCGGTGATCGATGGCGCCAAGGTGGCTTGCCTGGCGGTTTGGCGGGGCATCACCGATGCGCCTGGCCTGATAGGCGCCGCCACCTCGCGCGGGCGCGAGCCTGATTTTTGGGATGGCCCGGCGCCAAGGCCGCGCATCATTGCCCTGCCCACCACGCTCTCAGCCGCCGAATTCGCCCCGCATGCGGGTTATACTGACCTCGCGGCGGGGCGGAAATATCGCGCGCTCGACCCGTGGATGGTGCCGCGCGCGGTCATCCTCGACCCGGCGGCCACGCTGGAGACGCCCGCCGCCCTGCTGCTCTCCTCGGGCATCCGCGCCCTCGACCACGCGGTGGAACGCTGGTGCTCGAGCCAGCCCACGGCCTTCTCCGATTCCGTGTCGCAGCAGGCGATGGTGATGCTGGCCGAAAACCTGCCACGGTTGCACCGCCAACCAGGCGATATGGCCGCGCGCGCCGCCTGCCAATATGCCGCCTGGCTGGCGGTGATGGGGGGGTGGTCAGGGGTGCCGGTGGGCGCCAGCCATGGCCTGGGCTATATTCTGGGGGCGGCAAAGGGGGTGCCGCATGGCATCACCTCCTGCCTCATGCTGCATGCGGTGATGCGCTGGAACGCCCCGGTGAATGGCGCGCGCCAGGCGCAGGTTGCGCGGATTTTCGGCGCCGAAGCGGCCGGGCCTGCCATTGAGGCTTTTGTCCGCGGGCTTGGCCTGCCGACGCGGCTTTCAGAGCAGGGTATTGCGCCGGCGGAGTTCGCCTCCCTTGCAGCGCGCTGGAACGGTGACGCCCCCATTTCCACCAACCCCAGGGCGGTGACCAGCGCTGCCGATCTGCTGGAAATTCTGCAATTGGCGCAGTGACACCGCCCTCAAGGGCAGTCAGGGCCGCGTTATCCCAACGCCCTTGCCGTTCCCGCCGCGCAACATCTATCGTTTTGCCCACGCCCCCCGGGCGCATGCCGAATAGGCCTCAGCCGTGCCCACCATCATCAACCCGCCGCCCAAGGATGCTGGCCCATGCCGCTTGAAAACCACACCGCCGCCGATATCGCGCTGGCCGATGCACGCCATCAGGCGCGGATCGACCTGGCCGCAGCCCATCGCCTGGCCGTGCGCGATGGCTTCCATGAGGGCATTTTCAACCACTTCACCCTGCGCGTGCCCGGCACCACGGACCGATACTACCAAATCCCCTTCGGCTTGCATTGGAGCGAGGTGACCGCCTCCTGCTTCATGGAAGTGGGCTATGATGGCGCGATCCGCGATGGCGAGGGCATGGTTGAGCGCTCGGCCTATTGCATCCACGCACCGATGCACCGGCTGCTCGATGGCGCCGCGGCGGTGTTCCACACCCATATGCCCTATACCAGCGCCCTGGCGCGGCTGGAGGACCCGCAAATTCTGCCGATCGGCCAGACCGAGCTTGGGACCATGATGCGCACGGCCTATGACCCGACCTATACCGGCCCGGCCTTTGACCCGGCCGAGGGCGAGCGCCTGGCGGGGGTGATTGGCGACAAGACGGTGCTGATCATGGCCAATCACGGTGTGGCGACGGTCGGGCGAAATGTGGCCGAAGCCTATGATCGGCTTTACTATATGGAGCGGGTGGCCCAGGTGCAGCTCTACGCCATGTGGACCAACCGCCCGCTCAAGCGCCTGCCCGAGGAGGTGGTGGACCACACCATCAGCACCTATCGCGGCAACGCCCAGCGCTATGGCGACCGCTCAAACGCCGAATGGCATTTCGACGCGCTGAAGCGGATTCTCGACCGCAAGGAACCCGACTACAAGGACTGATCGGCTTTGGTGCCCAGCGCCATAGCCGTTTTACCGCCAGAGAGAGCATGATCCGCCCAGCCTCAGCGGGGCATGCTCTCCAGGCCCTGCAGCACATCGCAGAGCGGCAGCACATCGGCGTATTTCACCGCCATATCGTAAAGGCTGGCGAAATGCGGGGATTCGTGGCGGTCCGCCACGCATTCCTCCGCCACGATCATCCGAAACCCGCAGGAGAGCCCCTCCACCACCGTGGCGCGCACGCAGCCCGAGGTGGAGCCGCCGGTGACCACCACGGTATCGACGCCATGAAAGGTCAGCAGCGAGCGCAGATGCGTCTCGAAAAACGCTGACGCCATGCGCTTACGGATGATGATATCGGCGGCCGCAATATGCAGGCGGGGGTCAAGCTGCGCGCGCGCAGAACCCTCGCGGATATTCTGCAGGCTGTCGGGCGTATTGCTGCGGCCGCCCCAGACACCGCAATCCTCGCCTGATTCCACATAGGCGACATAAGTCCAGATGACGGGAAAGCCCCTATCACGGCACAGGGTGGCGAGGGTGTTGGTGTGCTCCATCTGCCGCGGGTCAGTCTCATAGCCTGTGGCCGGAAAGCTCGCCGGTTCGGTATAGGCGCGCTGGGGGTCTATATTGACCAAGGCGGCGCGGCGGCCAAAGCCAAAGCGGGCGCGCTGTGGCCCGGCCCGAAATGCCGCGAAAACCTGTCGGGCGGAAAGGTCGCTTTCGATCATCTGGCGGGGAACCCGTTCAATATGCTGGTGTGGTGAGGCTGACATAGCCATTCGCCGCTGGCTGTTCCAGCGAATCGCCAAGCCAGCCCGGCTGCGGGCCTGGGGCAGAGAAACCTCGGACAGGGCTTTCGCCTGCCGGTTTTTCCAGGCCTCCTATTGTGCTGGCATTGCACAAAATGCTACACGGCACACTCACTCGCCGGCTGCGCATTCTGCGGTCTACCGGATCGGCTTTCGCATGATCGAATGGCATTCAAGCCCTGGCTCGGCCAGTCCAGATGATGCAGCGCAGTCGCGCCGCAGGCTGGAGTGCGCCACCTGCCCGAATTGCCACCGCGAGGCAGAACGCCAATTGATCCTCTCGGCACCGGTGGATACCGCCCGGGTGCGGCTCTATGCCTGTCAGGCCTGCGGCGCGCATTATTTTGAGGGCCCAATGGCCGGCGCCTATTCGGGCCTGCCGGCCGGCGGCACCGATGCGCTGGCCTTCTACCTGCAGCAGGGCGCCAATATCGGCGGCATGGCCATGCGGCTGCAGGCGCTGGGCCGCCCCCCTGGTACCGCCTTTCTGGAAGTGGGCTGCGGCTTTGGCCTGTCGCTCGATTTCGCCCGGCGCATTCTCGGCTGGCAGGTGCGCGGGCTGGACCCATCCCCCTTCGCCATCGCCGGGCGGGAGCAACTCGGCCTGCCGATTGAGAGCCGATATCTCGAGGCCAATGGGCTGGATCATGCCTCGGCCGATGTGATTCACGCCTCCGAATTCATCGAACACATGGCCGACCCGGTGCCGATGCTGGCCACGCTGCGTCAGGCGCTGCGCCCGGGCGGCACCTTGCTGCTGACCACGCCGGCGGCCGAGATGATCCGCCCTGATACTGGCGATGGCCTGCTGGTGCCCTTGCTCTCAGCCGGCTGGCATCTGGTGATTCAAACGGCCGAGAGCCTCGCATGGGCGCTGCGTGAGGCTGGCTTCGAGACGGTGTCGGTGCTGCGCGAGGGCGCGCAGCTGGTGGCAATGGCCGGCCGCCTGCCCGATGCCGCCCTCCCCGATGCCGCCTTCCGGCCGCAATACCACGAATGGCTGCGGCAGGTGGCGCAAGCGGTTCCAGCGCAATCCGATCTGGGCTTTGGTGCCCTTGCGCGGCTGTATCGTGAATTGGTCATCGCTGGCCTGGCCGAGGCCGATGCGCTCTGGCAGGCGCTGGATGGCGCGGCGGCGGGGCGCTGGGGGCATGGGCTGGAAAGGCTTGCTGCGACGCCGGTGGCCGGGCTGAGCCTGAGCGCCCTGGTTGCCCGCGAACCGCTGGGGCTGGCTGGCATCCTGCTCGCCCGCGGCTGGGAGCGAAAGCGGGCGGGTGAGGCGCCGCAGGGCGTCTTTGCGGGTGCCATAGCGGCTGCTGGGCGGCTGCGGGCAGCGCTGCGGGGTGTGGGTGCCGATGATGGCGATGCCGAGGATGTGGCCTTCGCCGCCGAGGCCGAGCTGATTTTGCTGGCCGTGGCGCGGGCCGAGCCCGGTATTGCCGCCCGTCTGGAGGCGCTGCGCAAGGCGGGCGGGCAGCGCCACGCCGACAATATCGCCCCCACCTGCTTCATCACCCTGGTCAATCAGGCCGCCTTTGAACAGGCGCAGCGGCTGAACAGCGTGCTGCCTTCCGCGCTTTCGAATCTGCGCGCGGCGTCGCAGCCTTTGACCAGCACAGATGCCTCAGTGCTCTTTTGCGCCGCGACGATGGAAATGCAGACCCATGGCGGCCAGCCTGGCCTGGCGATTGCCTGGCTGGGACAATTGCGCGGCCGCATTCTGGCCAGCCACTGCGCTTGCGGGGCGGATGACATGGCCGCCGGTGCGGCGCTTTACTGGCCGGCTGTGGATGCCGAAATGCTGGGCTGGCGGCTGCTGGGGCAGCACAAGGCGGCGGCGTATCTGGCCGCCGAGGCTGAGCATGCAGCCCGGGAGGCGCGGTTTCCGGCCCGCGCGGCGGCGTGATAGGCCTCAAAATCTGGTTGCGGCGGGGCCAGGCACTCGCACTTGACCTCTGGCGCGGCTTCATGGCGAGGCTCTTCTACCGCCTGGCAGCGGGCGACTATGGCTCACAGGTGATCGAGCGGGGCACCGGCGCGGTGGGCCTGGGGCGGCGCTGCTGCGTCTTCGTGCATTTCGATGCCCGGGGCGTGGTGCGGCCCCATACGCGCGCCTATCTGCTGGCACTGCGCGAGGCCGGCTTTGGCATCATCTTCGTCACCAATTCCGGCGTTCTGGCTCCCGATAGCCGGCAATGGCTGGGCGAGCATTGCGCGCAAATTCTCATCCGGCGGAATCGTGGCTATGATTTCGGCGCTTATCGCGACGGCATCGCCGCCTTTGTCGAGGAGCGGGTGACAGCGGAGATGCTGCTGCTGGCCAATGACAGCCTCTATGGGCCGCTCGCACCGCTGGGTGACATTGTCGGGCGAATGGATTTCGCCGCCGCCGATATTTGGGCGCTCACCGATAGCTGGCAGCACCGCTATCATTTGCAGTCCTTCTTCGTGGCCTTTGGCCCGGCGGCGCTGGCCAATGCGGGCTTTGCCGCCTTCTGGCAGCAGGTGCGCAATGTCCGGTCGAAATGGGCGGCCGTTCACTACTACGAATTGTGGATGACGCATCACATGCTCTCGGCCGGGCTGCAATGCGCCGCAGTATGGGATTACTTCGCGCTGCTCGACACCATGCAGGAAATTCATGATGCGCCGGAGCCGGCGGGCATCATCCCCATCGAGGACAAGGTGCGCCGGCTTGCCGCTGAGCGGGCCTTGTGGTGCTGGCGCCGCCGCCTTGCCTTGAACCCGACGAGTGACCTGTGGCTGGCGCTGCTGCAGCATGGCTTTCCTTTCCTCAAGCGGGAATTGCTGCGCTTCAACCCCGGCCGCGCGCCGGATTTGCACATTTGGCACCGCATCGTGCGCGAGCAGGCGCCACAAATGTATCGCTTCATCATCGATGACCTGAAGCTGAATATGCGAAAGCAGGCGCCTTGAGCGCGACGACCCTTCCCACGGATGGCGCCGCCGCCCGCAGCGCCTTCGGGGCAGCGCCTGCCATGCGTGAGCCGGCGCGGCTGACTGATCTGGGCCAGGTTCATGCCGCATCGATGCGGGTCTTCCATGGGCTTGGAACCCGCACATCTCTGGGCTTTCTCGGGCGCGTGGCCGGGGTGGCCTCTGGCCTCGCATTCGATACCTTGCTCGATAGCCTGGCGCCGCAGCGCGGCGAGGTGCTGCAGCGCCTGGCCGGGCAGGCCACAGGAAGCGGCGCCTCGCTTGCGATCTATGTGCATTGGTCGGCCAGCGGGCGGGTGTCGGAGATGGTGCTGCGGCAACTCGGAGGCTGGCGGAGCCTGGGTTTTGACGTTGTTTTCGTCACCAATAGCGCACCGCCCGTCGGCGATATCGAGCGGGTGCGGGAGCATTGCGTGCTGTATTTGCAGCGGAGCAATATCGGCCTCGATTTCGGTGCCTGGCGCGACGGGCTGGCGGCCGCCCTGGCCGATGGCGCAGCGCCGCAGGAATTGCTGCTGGCCAATGACAGCGTGGTGGGCCCGCTCGCGCCACTCGGGCCACTGGTTGAGCGCTGGCGCGCCGGTGGCGCGGGTTTCTTTGGCATGACCGAAAGCCTGGCCGGTGGCGTGCACCTGCAATCCTACTTATTGCTGGCGCGCGGGCAGGCCGCGATTGCCGATATGGCCGCCCATCTGGCGGGGTTTGCCGATGTGCGGAACAAGTGGCGGGTCGTGCAATCCGGCGAGATTGGCCTGACGCGGCGGATGATGCGCGCTGGGCATCGATGCGCCGCGCTATTTGGCCATGCGCGGCTTTGCGCGCTCGCACGCCCGAGCGATTTTGCTGCCCTCGGTGCGCGTTTCGGTGGCGAAGATTCTCTCTGCGCCTATCCGCTCAATCCCACCCATCATTTTTGGCAGCTTTTGCTGGAGCGAACGGATTTTCCGTTCCTGAAGACCGACCTGATCGCCCGTAATGCCGGCCGCCTGCCGGGTGTGGAGCGGTGGCGGGATTTGCTGGGCGAGGCGGATGTGGCGCTGATTGACGAGCATTTGGCGCTGCGCGAGGCGCGCTGAGAGGCTGCCCCAGTGGGCGGCTTGTTGGCTTGCCGAAAAACACCCAAGGCGCGTCCCGGCCAGGACATTGTCAGTAGAATTGACGCTTCGGCCCGGCCCATCAGCCAATCTCCTGCAATGCCCTGATAATAATAAATAAAAAATTTGGCATTGTTTTTGCTTGCACTCCTTGGCGCACTTCATTGTCGCCGAGCGCGCGAAATCACACGCAAAATTTGATCGTAAACCACAAATTCAATTTTTACATTTTATAAACGAATTTTCTTTTCATTCATTATAATTTTAACTGGAGTTGATATATTATAGCTTCAGCAATTGGTGTTGAGGCTTTGTGGAGATAATCATTGATTTCAGAAATGGCATTAATAAAGAGAAATAACTTTGATGATACAGCGCCAGACCAGCCGCGCCTGAAGCAAATTGGCAATTTCACGGCCGAAAAAATTGTCAAATGGCTGGAATTTTTTGACTAATTGTCAACTTGAAATAAGTCATTTCCAATATGTTGTTATCCAGCCAGCGGCTGGCGTGGTGCTGCTGGAAATCGATCCAGTGTGGACCGCTAATGCCCGCACTATATTTCAGCAGCATTTGGCCGATACCGGCTTCAGCAGCCGCTTTCCTGGCCATCTCCCGCTCATCCATCGGCGCATGCGCGCGGGCGATATGGCGATGTTGGACATGCTGCTCGCTGAGGCCTTCATCTGGCTGGACCCGATATCGATCGACAGCGATGGTGGGTGGGAGGAAGCGCTTGAGGCTTTGCTCACGCCCTCCCCGCCCGCGGAAACCAAGGCAGTGGGCGCGACCCAGCCACCCGTGACGCTGGTCGCTGATACCAGATCGCCCCAGCCAGGGCAGGCAAGGCCCAATCGGAATGGCTGGATCGGACCCACCGCTACCGCCCTTGCCTTGACAATCATTTTTTTTGTGTTGCCGCGCGTGGTCGAAGCGCCAATCGCGCCCACGATGTCACCGCCACCCGCGGCGGTGGCGGCCATTTTGATGCCGACACAACCCGTGCCCCTGGCAGAATACCCGCCCCTGCTGAGCGATACGGCGGCGGAGGTCATCATGCCCCCATCCCCGCCGGTGCCATCAAACCTGCCGCAAGAGGCGGGAGAACCATTTCAGCCGCCGCCCCGCTTGCCCGCGCCGACCGAAGCCATTGCAGCATCGCTGCCAGAGGCGCTCGCATCCCTCGCCCCGCCCACCGCGATGGAGGGCATTGAAATGCTGCTGCCCGCTCCCGATCCCACACCCATTGACGCGCCAAATCCGCCCATGGCCCCGCCGCCACCGATAGCGTTGCCGGCCGTCATGGCACCTCCATCGGCACCGGAGCGGCTGGTTGTGCCGCCGCTGCCGCCACTGCCGGCAGTGGCATCCGCCCCACCCCGGCCGAGCCTGCCGGCGGCCGCCCAGCCACTGGCCAGGATGAGCCCGGCCGAGACTGAGACGGCGCGCCGTCGCGGCGAGGCATTGGCGGCGCTGGGCGATATTTCCGGCGCGCGACGCTTCCTCGAGCGCGCGGCTGCGGCCGGTAGTGGTGCGGCCGCACTGGCCATGGCTGAAAGCTTTGATCCGCAAAAGCTGGCGGCGCGCGGGGTGATCGGCCTCCCACCGGATCGTAGCGCGGCCCTCACCTGGTATCGCCATGCCCTGGCCCTTGGCGTTGCCGAAGCCGCTCCCCCCATCGCCAGGCTGGAGGCCGAATAATGACCCCGCCATTCCCCGCCCTTGCCCGCCGAAGCCTTCTCAGCGGCGCTGCACTCCTCGCCACACAGGCCCCCCCCGCCTTCGCCCAGGCGCCCGTATCACTGCAATTCACTCAGCGCATCAACGAGGCCAATGCCGGGACCGTCGGCGTCATCGCCGGTGGTGTGGACGGCACCTATATCCGCATCGCGGCAGACCTCGCCGCGGTGCTGGACAATGGCAATGCGCTGCGGGTGGTCGCCATGATCGGCCGAGGATCGCTGCAGAACATCCAAGATATCGTGCTGCTGCGGGGCGTGGATGTGGGCATCGTGCAATCCGATGCGCTGGCCTTCGCCCGACGCAACCGGCTCGTGCCGGGTGCCGATAACCTGATCCAGTACATCGCCAAACTCTATGATGAGGAGATCCATCTCCTGGCCCGCCCGGGCATTAACACCATGCAGGATCTGGCCGGGCAGTTGGTCAATGTCGATCTTGTGGGCAGCGGCACAGCGATGACGGCGTCATTGATGTTCGAAGCGCTCGGGCTGGAGCTTCGCACGGCGCATGATGTGCAGGACGTGGCGCTGACCCGGCTGCGCAATGGCGAGATCGCGGCGATGGTCTTCGTCGCCGGCAAGCCGGCGCGGCTCTTTGCCTCTCTTGGCGCTGATAGCGGCCTGCACTTCCTGCCCATCACGCCGACATCGGCGCTGATGGAGACCTATCTGCCGGCCATGCTGACCACGGCCGATTACCCCGCCCTGATACCGGCCGAAGGGGTCCAGACCATCGCGGTGGGCGCGGTGATGGCGGTCTATGCCTGGACGCCGGGCAGTGAGCGGCATCGCAAGGTCGCCCGCTTCGTCGAGGCGCTGCAATCACGCTTCGAGGAGTTCCTGCGCCCGCCCCGCCATCCGAAATGGCGCGAGGTGAATCTGGCGGCGCAGGTGCCCGGCTGGGTCCGCTTTGATCACAACGCGCGCCCTGCGCCGCGGCGGGTGGTCGATGGCGGCTGAACCGGCAGGCCGCAGCCAAATTGCCCGCGACAGCGCAATGAACTAACCTATTAAATTCTTGACTAAAAATAATATTTAGAACTGACCAATGCAGCCAAGCCCCAATGCCCTGCTCTTCCACGACGCGCTGGAGCGGACGATATGCAATCCCACCTCCAGCGCGGAATGGGAGATGCTGCGGGCGCGGTATCTCATGCTCGATCCCGCCGAGATGCCCCAAGATCCATGGCAGCCACTGGCGGCCGCCATCGGTTTTTCGGGCATCGCCGGCTTCTTCCACGCCAATTTCCTCTCCGCCATCGCAGCCGACCTCACCCATATAGAGGCCGCCGCGCGCATCGCGCTGGAGATACGGCCGGTGGATGCCGAGCGGCTGATGGCCTTCGCCACGCATGAATGGGGCCGCGGCCTGGTCGAAACCCAAAGCCGTTCGGATTTCCTTCGCCGATTGGCCGCAGCGCGCATCCCAGCCTTGATGGCCCTGGCGGCCAGCACGGTCGAAGCAGCCTTCGCCGCCGCCTTCACCCACCGCGTGGTCGAGGCGCCAAGGCGTATCGCCCTGGTGACGCCGATGATCGGCGATGCGGGGCACACCCCCACCGCCTTGACCCTCTCCCTGGCCCATCAACTGCGCGCGACGGGCGTCGAAGCAAAACTCTTCGCCCCGCAGGACCCGCAAATGCTGCGCATGGCGGCCTATATGGGCAACGGCCAATCGGTGGTCATCAATCCACCCGATATTCCGGCTTTGGCGAAACGCCTGCCGGAGGGGGTCGATGCCATGCTGAGCCAGGCCAGCTATTCGCTGCCATTGCGTTGGCGCGGCCTGGCGAGCGACATCGCGGCCTATGACCCGGACGTGATCTTCTTCGTCGGTTTCTTCGCGCCCTGGATGGCGCCGCTTTTCGCCCATCGCCCGGTGGTGGCGATGAGCCTGCATTCCTCGCCGCCGATCGTGCCCGCCGATGTGATTCTGAGCGCCGACGAGACATTAGCCGGCCGCCAGCTGCAGGCCTGGGGTGACGCCCTGCCCCCCGGCCTGATGCATTTCCACCCCTTCCGCATTGCCGCCAAACCCCTGATATCAGGCGTGAGCCGGGCGCAGCTGGGCATCGCCGAAGAGGCCATTCTCATGATCGTGGTGGGCTTCCGCCTCAAGGACGAAATGAGTGCGGCGTGGAGCCGGCAATTGGCGGGGCTGATGCTCCGCCGCCCCGAGATGACGCTCATGGCGGTCGGCGTTGCCGACGAAAATCCACCCGGCTTTGCGGCGGTGCCATCGCATCAACTGCGCGTTCTGGGGCCGAGGGAAGATATTGGCGACCTGCTGGCGCTCAGCGACATCTACATCAATCCCCCCCGCACGGGTGGCGGCTTCAGCGTGGCCGAAGCGATGGCCGCGGGCCTGCCCGTTCTCTGCCTCGCCGATGGCGATGGCGGCGACAAGGTCGGGCCCCTCGCGGTGGCGGGCATGGCAGAATACTGGGCGCGGCTGGAAGCCTATCTGGATGATCCTCAGCAACGCCGGCGCGATGGCGCATCTCTGCGGGGCCGCTTTACTGAACGCCTCGACATCACCCGCTCCGGCCCATCGCTGCTGCGGGCCTGCCATTCGGCGATAGCCCTGTTCAATGCCCGGCGGGGTTTGCCAGCCGCTTCCTGACCTTGGCCGGCGCGCCGAAGACCAGCAGATTGGCCTCCACATCACGCAGGACGACGGCGCCAGCGCCGATAAAGGCGTGGTCGCCGATCTGCAGACGCTCCACCAGGGTCGCCCCAATACCGATGGTGACGCCGCGGCCTATGCGCGACAATCCGCCCAGATTGCTGCCCGGCTGCACGCGCGAAAATGGCCCGATACGGGTGTCATGGCCGATGGTGACGCCGCGATTGACGAAAACATGCTCGCCCAGCGCGACGCCAGGGGCGATGACCGAATTGGCGCCGATAAACACCCCGCCCCCCAACTCGGCGAGTGGCGAGACATAGGCGGAAGGGTGGACCAACACCGTGAAGGCCAGCCCGAACCGGCGATGAAGCTCATCGGCCATCGCCGCGCGCAAAGGTGTTGTAGGCCCCAAAATATAGCGCTCCGATGCTTGGGGCTCGAATGCGTCGATGGATTGGATGATAGGGGAATGCCCAAGCCGCCCGAAATCGGCGATCCGATCGGCGAGGGATTTGTCCCGAGGCCCCACCGTCTCCTCCATCATCAGCACCACCTTGGTGATACGAAGACCCAAAGCATGGGCGCAGTCAAAAATATCGGACAGGATATTGCTGGCGCCGAAGATCACGAGATCGGAGGCCTGCGAGCCGCTCACCTTCTAACCCGGCCCGATACCGGCAGCGCCCGATTGATGATCAGCGTCATGGCCAGGGCGTGCCAGCAGCGCGATCAGGCTATCCGCCACCAGATCCACATCGGCCAGCGTCATCTGGCTGTGCAAAGGCAAGGTGATGCATTGCCGCCCAGCCGCAATGGCATGCGGGAAGTCCTTCTCGGACCAGCCGAATGTCTCGCGGTACCAGGTCAGATCCGCGATAGCGCGGTAATGGATGGAGGCTTCGATGCCATGCGCACGCAGTTGCGGCAGCAACACATCGCGCTCGACATCGTCGCGGATGATACGAACCACCATCAGGTGGTGGGCATGGACCGATCGCGCATCGGAGGCTGACAGTAAAAGCCCTTCGACGCCACCCAAGCGCTGCTCATAGCGGGCAACCAGTTCAGCCCTTCGGCCAAGACCATCGGCGAGATGCGCAATCTGGCCGCAACCCAGCATCGCCGCCAATTCGGTCATCTTGTAGTTGAAACCCGGCTGCAACATGTCCCAATGCTGCCAGCGCTCATGCTGATCGCCATGGCGGATAAAAGCGTCCTTCGACATGCCATGCGAGCGCAGCACCCGGGCCTTTTCCGCCACAGCCCTATCATTGGTGGCGAGCATCCCACCCTCGCCAATCGGCAGGTTTTTGGTCGCATAAAAGCTGAAGCAGGCGGTATCGCCCATGGCCGCCATGGAGGTGTTGTCATAGCGCGCCTCGGTCGCATGGGCGGCATCATGGATCAGGGCAAATCCATGCTGGGCCTTGAGCGCCATCAAAGGCGCCAGATCAACCGGCAGGCCAGCAAAATGCACGGCGATCACCGCCCTCGTGCGCTGCGTGATCGCCTCCGCCACCAGGCCTGTGTCGAAATTCATGGTCGTGGGGTCGATATCGACCAGAACCGGCCTCGCGCCCACCTGCAGGATGACATTGCAGGTTGCGGCGAAGGTCATCGGCGAGGTGATCACCTCGTCACCAGGCCCGACCCCATGCGCGATCAGCGCCAGATGCAGTGCCGCGGTGCAGGAGGAGAGCGCGACAGCGTGCTCAACCCCCTGCAAGGCGGCGAAGGCCGTCTCGAAGGCCTGGACCTGTGGCCCATTGGTCAACCAGCCCGATTCGAGCAGGCGTGAGAGGGCATCGAGGTCGAGTGCCGGGAAGCTCGGACCGGCCAGGCGAACCTTCCAAGGCGCGGTCAAGCCAGGCTTTCCTGCGGCGCGCGCATGGCCGGTGGCCGCATCGATTCGATCATACGCAGCAAGCCAGCCTCGAGCGAAACGGTCGGCGCCCAGCCGATGGTCCTGCGGATCAGGCCGATATCAGGCCGGCGCCGGGGCACATCCTGATAGCCCAGATAGGGGCTGCTGGGCGTCATCACCACCGGCGAGCGGCTATCTGTCAGCCGAATGATCAGATCGGCAAAATCTTGAATGGTGACCTCGGCGTCATTGCCGATATTGAAGACGCAGGGCCCCTCGCCAATCCGGGTGATCAGGCCAATCAGGGCGTCCACCACGTCATCCACATGACAGAAACTGCGGGTCTGCTGGCCATCGCCGTAGATGGACAGGGGCGCGCCCGACAGCGCCGCCCTGATGAAACGGTCGACCACGCGGCCTTGCAGGTTGGGGCCATAGACATTGAACAAACGCACCACGGTATAGTTGAGGCCCTGCTCACGCCGACAGGCATCCAGATAATGTTCGACCGCCGCCTTGGAACTGGAATAGCACCATCGGGTGTTGCGTACCGGCCCGAGCACCCTGTCGGCATCCTCAGCCCAAGGCGAATTGGGGTTGATGCCATAGATTTCAGAGGTCGAGGAAAACAGCATGGGCACGCGCGCCGCGGTGCAGGCCTGCGCCACCTGGATTGAGCCCAGCAGATTGACATCCATGGTTTCGAGGGGATTGCTGCCATAGCGCAATGGCTCGGCGATGCCCGCCAGATGCAGCACCAGATCAGCTTCGCCGACCAGGGTCCTGACCAGTTCCGTATTGAGGATGCTGCTCTGGTGATAGGTCAGATCGAGGTGGGCGGGCAGGCTGGCCGGGCGCTCCGCCGTGTCCATCACGGTGACGCGCGCGCCGATTTGGCACAGCCTGGCCACCACATGCTGCCCCAGGAAGCCAGCGCCACCAGTCACCAGCACCCGAGCGTCTAGCAACTCCTTAACCATACCCGTGAGTTGCATGTATTTGACCTGTTCCCGAACGGTGCGTCACGAATAATGAGAAAGCCGGGCCGGGGCGTAGCGCCTCCCAGCTGGGTACGTAAGCGGTTGATGTAGCGAGGAGGAGCCGGGCTGGCAACCGCCTTGGGAGGTGCGCGCGCCCGTCAGCATTGCCGGCAGGGATTGAGCGCACATCAAGCAAGCGGCTTGGACTGGAGGAGG
>NZ_JBBARU010000039.1:0-5831 GCF_040399605.1 Rhodovarius sp.
AGGGGGCGCTGGAGTTCATGCGGCGGCTGCGGCGGGATGGGTTGTTGGAGGCGGCGGTTTAGCCGCGCTGCACCAGCTCCACCTGCGCGCCATCGGGCGCATTGACGAAGCAGATGCGAATGCCCGGGCGAGGGCTGCTGACCGGCTTGGCCAGGGTGGCGCCCTTGGCCGTCAGATGCGCCACGGCGGCGTCCATATCGGTGACGGTCAGCGCCAGATGTTCGAGGCCGAGGAAGGCGGGTGGCGGGGTTGGGGGCGTGCCAGCGGGGACTTCCTCGACGAAGATGGCGAGGCCCCCCAGGTCGAACATCACCCGAAGCCGGCCATTATTGACGACGCGGCCGGTTTCGGTGGCGCCGAAGACGTCACGCCAGAAAGTGGCGGCGGCCTCGGGGTCGAGGGTGCGATAATGAATGTGATCTATGCTGTAGCGGGGCGTTTCCATGCGGCGTAGCCTGCCCGGCAAATCAACAGAGGACAACCGCCATGACTGAGATGAATCAAGCCATTTTGCTGCGCCGCCGGCCGGTGGGCGCGCCCAATGCGGATGATTTCGAATTCGTGGAAACCGCGATGCCGCAGCCGGCCGAGGGCCAGGTGCTGGTGCGCGCGCGTTTTCTCAGCCTCGACCCCTATATGCGCGGGCGGATGAGCGACGCGAAGAGCTATTCCGCACCGGTGGCGTTGGGCGCGGTGATGGAGGCCCAGACGGTGGGCGAGGTGGTGGCCAGCCGCGCCGCCGGTTTTGCCGCCGGGGATACGGTGCTGGGTGGCTATGGCTGGCAGCGATATTCGGTGGTGGCGCCGGAGCGGCTGCGGCATATCGCGCCGGGCGAGGTGCCGCTGTCGCAGAATCTGGGGCTGCTGGGCATGCCGGGGCTCACCGCCTGGGTGGGGCTGCAGGATATTGGCATGCCCAAGAAGGGCGAGACCATGGTGGTCAGCGCCGCTTCGGGCGCGGTGGGCCAGGTGGTGGGGCAATTGGGCCGGATCATCGGCTGCAAGGTGATCGGCATTGCCGGCGGGGCGGCGAAATGCGCCTTTGTGGAGAATGAGCTGGGCTTTGATCGCTGCCTGGATCATCGCGGTGACCTCAATCTGCAACTCGATGAGGCCTGCCCCGAGGGCATTGATGTCTATTGGGAAAATGTCGGCGGTGCGGTGCAAGCGGCGGTCTGGCCGCGGCTGCGCGATTTCGGCCGCATGGTGATGTGCGGCATGGTGGCGCAGTATAATGAGGCGCCGGGTGCCGATGCCAAGGGCGCGCCGCCGGGCCCCAATCTTGGGCCTGTGGTGCGCAAGCGGCTGCGGGTGCAGGGCTTTATTGTGAGCGACACCGGCTGGGGGCGCTATCCGCAATTCCGGGCTGAGATGCTGGGGCATATCGCCTCGGGGCGGATGCGCGCGCGCGAGGATATTGTGCAGGGGCTGGAGAATGCGCCGGCGGCCTTTATGGGCATGCTCAATGGGGCGAATTTCGGCAAGTTGGTGGTCGCCATCGATTAACGACTGGTGCTGAAGGCCAGCCAGGCGGCGGCCCCGGCCAGCAGCAGTGAGAGCCCGCGCCGGACCCAGAGGCTGCGCGGGCCCTTCAGCAGCCAGGGCCGCAATTCGGCGGCCAGCAGCACGATGGCGATATGCACCGCGGTTGCTATGCCGACATAGAGCGCGCCGAGCACGGCCAGCCGGGCGGTGGCGTTGCCCTGGGCGGTGAGAAAGCCCGGCACCACGGCGACGAAGAACAGGATGGATTTGGGATTCAGCACATTGGTGATGAAGCCGCGCAGCAGCAATTGCGCGGGTGAGGCCGTGGCGGTCTCATCCGCCGCGCTGTCCTGGGCGCCTTGCCATCCCTCCCAGGCCAGAAAGAGCATGAAGGCCACCCCGGCCCAGCGCAGCACCTCGTAAACCAGCGGGTAATCGGCGACGAGCGCGCCCATTCCCAGCGCCGAGAGCACCGCATGGGTGACCAGCCCCAGCGCCACACCCACCACCCCGGCCAGCGCGGCGCGTCGGCCCCGGGTGAGCGAGAGGGCGGCGAGATAGGCCATGTTCGGCCCCGGCGTCAGTTCCAGCAGCAGCACGGCCACGACAAATTCCACGGTGCGCATGCGCCATCATGGCCCATGCGAGGGCAGTTTGATATGGCGCAAAGCGGCGCTGCCGGGCCGGCCTATGCTGCGGGCAGGAGACATCGCCATGACATCGCCCGATACGCTGCAACACATCACCCTGCACCTCGCCCGCTGCGCGGAATTCCCGGAGGGGAGTGACCGGCACGGTTATTCCTTCCGTGCACCGCTGGATGGCCGTGGGCATATCGACCCGCTGCGTTGGAAGGAGACCCGGCGGCATTGCGTGGTGCGGCGCTTCTGGGCCGGTGAGGCGGACCGGCGCGGCCAACTGATCCATAAGCCCGGCGGCGCGCAGGGGGCGACCTGGGCGTTTGATTATGACGCCAGCACCACGCGCGATGATGAGGCGGGGTATCGCCTGGGCGACCATGCCTTCGTGCCGGGGGAATATGTCTCCATCCGTGATGATGCAGGCGCCATGCACAGCTTTGTGGTGCATCAGGTGGAAGGCTGAGCATGATGCGTTGCGGCGACAACGCTGATCCATGCCCTCAAGGATGGCTGGGCCACGCGGCGTGAAGGCAGCGTGGTCTGGGCAACTGCTGGAGAATGGCCCGGCGCTATGGCGCGATGCCTGGCCGGAGCCGGCGGTGGATGGCCATAAATATTGTCGGGGCGCCTGTCTGGTCTGGAGCGGGCCGGAATTTGCCACTGGCGCGGCGCGGCTGGCGGCGCGGGCAGCGCTGCGGGTGGGGGCGGGAATTGTGACCCTGATGGGCGAGGCGGCGGCGCTGCGCATCCATGCCGCCCATCTCAGCGCCATTATGCTGGCCGAGGCCGGGGGGCTGGCGGCGGCGCTGGCCGAGCCCCGGCTGAGCGCCTGCGTCATTGGCCCCGGGGCGGGGCGGGGTGAGGCCACAAGGGCGGCGGCGCTGGCCATGCTGGGGAGTGGCCGGCCGGTGGTGCTCGATGCTGATGCGCTGACCAGCCTGACCCCTGGCCTGCCCCTGCCCGGAAGCGCGGTGCTGACGCCGCATGTGGGGGAGTTTGAGGCGCTTTTCCCCGATGCGCCCGATGCGCCGGCCGCCGCCCGCGTCGCGGGGCAGGTGGTGGTGCTGAAGGGGCAGCGCACAGTCATTGCCGCGCCCGATGGCCGCGCCGCCATCAATGGCAATGCCCCGCATTGGCTGGCCACGGCGGGGGCTGGCGATGTGCTGGCGGGGATGATCGGCGGCTTGCTGGCGCAGGGCATGCCGTGTTTTGAGGCGGCCTGCGCCGGGGTGTGGCTGCATGGCGCGGCGGGCGTGGCGGCGGGGCCGCATCTGACTGCTGAGGATCTGGAGCCGGCGCTGCGGCAGGTGCTGGTCAGTCGGGTTGGATTTTGAAGCGGAAGCGCCGCGTCGCGCCGTCGGCCAGGGCGGCTGGCAGGAGGTCCAGCAGGCGGAGGGCTAAGCCCATTCGGCGGGGGAAGATGCAGCGTCCGGCGTCGCGCGCGATGGCCTGGGTGATGCGCCGCGCGGCGGCCTCGGTGCTCAGTTTGAGGGGGTGGTTGCCGGTGAAACGATCGCTCATCGCGCTGGTGAAGAAACCGGGCGCGATGGTGGTGACGCCCACGCCCTGCGGCCCCAGCAAGGCGCGCAGGCTCTCGCCATAGGCCCATAGCCCGGCCTTGGCGGCGCAATAGGCCGGGCTGTCTGGCAGGCCTCGGAAGGCCGCCACCGAGCAGACCAGCGCCACCCGGCCGTGGCGGCGCGCCAGCAGGCGGGGGAGCAGCGGCTCGACCAGATTGAGCGCGCCTTGCAGGTTCACCGCCAGCACGCGGCTGGCGGCGGCATGGCCCTCCAGCCCGCCATCGGGGCGGGTGCCGCTGGTGATGCCGGCATTGGCCACCACGAGGTCAAAGGGCGTTGTGTCATCCCAGGCCAGGATTTGGCGGGCCAGGGCATCGGCGTCTCGCACATCGAGCAGGGCAGAGCGGGTTTGCGCGCCGGCGGCGCGGCAGGCGGCCTCGGTTTGGGCCAGGGCGGCTGGGTCTCGGCCGATCAGCGCCAGGTGCGTGCCCGGGGCGGCCCAGGCGCGGGCCAGCGCCGCCCCCAGGCCGCGTGAGGCGCCGGTGATGATGATGGTTTTGGGGTTCATCGCCGCCACAGCCCTGCGGCGCGGGCCAATTTCAGCCATTGGCCCTGGAGGCGCCACCACGCCAGGTAAGCGCGCCGGCCGGGTGGCAGGCGGGGCCAGAGCGCCGGCTCGGCCAGCCGGTCCAGCAGCAATTCGGGGGTGCAGGGCAACTGGGGTATGGGGTCCTGATAGCGCGGATAGAGGATGAGGCAGGCGGCGACCAGCGCGTCCAGGGTCAGGGGGCGGCTGCGGCGGGGCGGGGGTTCACGGTCATCGGTCAGGCCCCAACCGGCATAGAAGGGCGCGCCCCAGCTGGTGACGGCCACGCCGCGCAGCAGCGCCTCGAAGCCGGCCAGGCTGGTGATGCTGTGCAGCGCGTCCATCTGCGCCAGCAATGTGCCGATATTGCCGCTGGTGACGACCATATCGGCGTGGCGGCGGGCCTCGCGGGTGGGGAGATAGCCACGGCGATAGCCGGTCTGCACATCGGGATGTGGCTTGTAGATGAGGAAGGCCTGCGGCTCGGCGGCGCGGACGGCGGCGAGGAGATGGGCATTGCTGCGCACCCGCCCCGCGCCGTTGCGGATGGAGGCGTCATCCTCCACCTGCCCCACCACCAGGATGCGGCGGCGGCCGGGGGTGGCGGGGAGCGGCGGGGGGGGTTCGGCGAGGTTGTATTTGGTGATGTTGGCGGCGGTGATTCTGGCCCGTAATGCGACGGCGCGCGCCAGCAGGGCGGGGGAGAAATCCGTTTCGGTGAGGATTTTCTCCAGTTGCGAGGGGCGGGCCGGGTCGTAATGCATGCCCAGGGGGTCCACCACCAGAGAGGCGGCGGGGGCGAAATTCACCCCCAGGCCGAGGGAGCGGATGAAGCCATCCTCCACCCGCCAGAGGCGTTCGCCGGCCGCCGCCTCGGTGGCGGGGGTGAGGCTGGAGGCCCAGGCCAGCACCTTGCCCGGGCGGGCCAGCGCCGCGGCGGGGTTTTTGGCGAAGTGGGCCGGGCCGAAGGCGGAGGTGATGGCGGCCTGCTTCCAGCCGGCCATGCCGAGGAAGCTGCCGATCTGGCGGTTTTGTGCCGCGGTGCGGCGCCATAGCGCCAGGATGGCCACCGCCGCCCCGGCCGAGATGGGGCGGGGGCTGAAGGGGCAGGCGAAGCGGGTATAGGGGAGGGCGTCGAGCAGGGCTGCGGGCGGGTCCTCGCCGAAGGCCTCGCGCCAGGCCGGCAGCACCTCCTGGGGCAGGGCCGGGCGGGAAGGGGGCGCGAAGGGTGCCAGCACTGCCACGGGCCGGCGAATGGCGTGGAAGGCGGGCGTGGCCCAGGCGCCTTCCTGCAAGGGGGGCAGCGCGAGCGCATCGGCGGGCCTGGAAGCGCCGGCGTCGAGCCGGCAATCGGGGAAAAAGGCCTGCAGATGCGGCCACTCCCGTTGCATTGCAGGCGTAAGACAAAGTGTTTTTGGCATCATAGTTTATATGCTATGATCATTTCATATAAACTGCCAATCGGCTATGTTAGGCCAGGGGGCGAGATGGCCCGCCTTTCGCGGCTGACGAATGGGATGGTGATGCTATGGCGGCATGGAAGACGGCAGCCTTGTGGGTAGCGGCGGCGCGGCCGAGGGTGGTGCTGCCGGCGGTGCT
>NZ_JBBARU010000039.1:5931-32258 GCF_040399605.1 Rhodovarius sp.
CGGCAGCCTTGTGGGTAGCGGCGGCGCGGCCGAGGGTGGTGCTGCCGGCGGTGCTCCTGCTGGGCGGCTGTGCTGGCCCGGGGGCTGGCCCGGGGGCTGGCCCGGGGGCTGGCCCGGGGGCTGGCCCGGGGGCTGGCCCGGGGGGGATGGGTGAGTTGTTGAGCGGGCTATCGGCGCCGCAGGTGCCGCCGCCGGCCGGCAGCCAGCCGCCGCGCCTGCCGATGGACCCACTGGCGGCCTTCGCCATGGCCCATCCGCCAGGCCATGAGGGCAGCGTGGAGATCAATGGCGTGGCCGAGCCGGCGCGGGTGCTGCGGGCCTATCACGCCGCCTCGGGGCTGGAATGCCGGGAGGTGATGCTGGGCAGCCTTGGGCAGGAGCGGGCGCAATTGGCCTGTGGCCCGGAATTGGCCCAACCGCTGCTGCGCGGTTCGGGGCGGCGCTGAGCGATGGATGGATATGGGCGAGGCGCCCTGCCCCCCTTGGGCCTGGCTGGCCCGCTCAGCCGCTTCATCGCGGCGCTGCGGCTGCAATCCACGGTGATCGGCGCGATCATGCTGCGTGAACTGCATACCCGCTTTGGCCGGCACAATCTTGGCTATGTCTGGCTGTTCATCGAGCCGATGATTCTGGCGTTTTGCATTGCCGGGCTGCACAATATCTCCGGCCATGGCATGCCGGGCGGGGTTGATCCGCTGGCGTTTTATATTGTGGGCTATACGCCTTATTACCTGTTTCGTTCAATCCTCAACCGGGCGGCGGGGGCGTTGCAGGCCAATGCACCGCTCTTCTATCACCGGCAGGTGAGTTTTATTGACGTGCTGATGGCCCGCAACCTGCTGGATGCCGGAGCGGTGCTTTTCGCGCTCATCATCATGCTGGCGGGCAATGGGGTGGTGACCGGGGAATGGCCCGATGACCCGGTATGGATGGCCATTGGCGTGATGCTGATCGCGCTCTTCTGCCATGGTGTCTCGCTGCTGATCGCGGCGGCGACGGCCTGGGGGGCGGAGGCGGTGGAGCGGGTGGTCCACCCGCTCACCTATCTGATGATTCCGCTGACCGGGGCCTTCATCGCGGTGTGGTGGTTCCCCCCTGCGGTGCAGGAGCTCGCGCTGCTCAACCCCACCATCCATATGTTCGAGATCATCCGCGAGGGGCAATTCGGCGTCGCGGTGCAGCACCATTATTCGCTGGGCTATGTGCTGGCCAGCGTCGCCATCGCCAATGTCATGGGGTTGATCGCGATGCGCGCCGCGCGGCGGCATATCGCGCTGCAATGACCGCGATGTGGTGAGGGGCACCCATGCTGGAGCTGCGCAATCTTTGGAAATTCTACGAAGCGCATGGCAGCGAGCGCGCGGTGCTGCGCGACGTGAACGCCACCTTCTGGAAGGGTGATGCGGTGGGGATTCTGGGCCGCAATGGCGCGGGGAAATCCACCCTTATCCGCATTCTCGCCGGCATCGAAGCGCCGAGCAGCGGGCAGGTGATTCGCGCCATGAGCGTCTCCTGGCCGCTGGGCTTTGGCGGGGCGGTGCATGGCTCGATCACGGGGGCGGATAATGCGCGCTTCATCGCCCGGATCTATGGCAAGCCCACCGGCTGGGTGGAGAGCTTCGTCGAGGAATTCGCCGAGCTGGGCGAGTATTACCGCATGCCGGTGAAGACCTATTCGGCGGGGATGAGCTCGCGCCTGGCCTTTGGCCTGAGCATGGCGATCGATTTCGACTGTTATCTGGTGGATGAGGTGATCGCGGTGGGCGATGCCCGCTTCACCGAGCGCTGCCGCATCGCACTCGAGGAAAGGCGCCGGCGCAGCACGCTGCTGCTGGTGTCGCATCAGCCGGGCATCCTGCGCAGTTTTTGCACCACCGCCGCCATTCTGAACCAGGGAACACTGACCTTCCATGAAGATATGGACCAGGCTCTCGCCACCTACGAAGCCCTCTGACCGGCAGATACCGGTGCCGCTGGGTGGGGCCCGTCATGGGGCGCTGTCGCCGCCGGGCGGTATGGGGCTACCGCCGAAGGATTTGGGGTTATATGGCTTTAGCACGGGTGAGGCGCCACCGGGGCTAGGGCTGCGGCTGCGGGGATTTTTTGGCCGCCGGCCCTATCTCTGGTCGGTGCTGGTGCCAACGCTGCTGGCGGCGATTTATTTCTTTGCCGTCGCCGCACCGCAATATGTGTCGGAAAGCCGCTATCTGGTGCGTGGGCGAGCCCAGGCCTCGGCCTCGCTGCTGGGCGAGGCGCTCAATGGTGCGGGGTTTCGCGCCGCTTCCGATGATGCAGTGGCGATGAAGGAATATCTGCTGAGCCATGATGCGGTGGTGGCGCTGCGCCAGGAGATGGATCTGGTGGCGATCTTCCGCCGGCCGGAGGCCGATCTCTGGGCCCGGCTATGGTACCCTGAGCCGCAGATCGAGCGGCTGGTGGATTACTATCGCAGCATGGTCAGCGCCTATGTCGATAGCGCGAGCGGCATCACCACCCTGGCGGTGCGCAGCTTCCGCCCGCAGGACAGCCTGGCGATGAACCGCGCGCTGCTGGCCCAGGGCGAGGCGCTGGTGAACCGGCTGAACCAGCGCATCGTGGCCGATACGGTGGAGAATGCCCGGCGCGAATTGGCGCGGGCCGAATTGCGGGTTGCCAGCGCAACCCAGGCGATCTCCGAGTTCCGCGAGCGTGAGCGCCAGTTGGACCCCAGTCGGCTGGCGGGCATTGCGGTGGAGACGATTGGCCGGCTGGAGGGGCAATTGGCCACCGCGCGGGGCGAATTGCAGGCCCTGCAGGGCTTTGCCCGGCCCAATAGCCCGCAGGTGCAAAGCCTGCAGAACCGCATAAACGCCTTGCAGACGCAGGTGGCAGAGGAAAGGCGGCGGACCTCCACCCTGGGTGGTGAGGGTTTTACCGAGCAGGTGGCCGCTTATGAGCGGTTGCGGCTGGAGGCGGAATTCGGCGGCCGGCAATTGACGGCGGCCACCGCCAATCTGGAGCGCGCGATGAGCGACGCGCAGCGCCAGCAGCTTTTTCTGCAACGCGTGGTCGAGCCGAATTTGGCGGAGCGTTATCGCTATCCAAAACGCTTCACATCGGCATTATATGTTTTTATTGGTCTTTCTGTGGTATATGGGCTGGTGTGGCTGATCGTGGCGGGGGTGAAAGAGCATGCGGCTTAAGGCGATGGTGGTGTTGGCGCTGGGCGGTTTCCTGGCGGTGGCACCCACCGGATTGGAGCAAAATGCGCCCTCGCAGAATCTTCTGCTCAACCAGTTGAACCAGCCGGGTGGCATGGCCGGGGGCGCTGGGGGCAGCAGCGTGAACCGTGCGGCGGGTGGTGCGCGCGCCACCTCACGCATGGGCGATGCGACGGAGGCCGAGGCCGGTGCCATCGCCGTCACCCCGCTGGGGGACGCGAACCGGCCGGCCGGCGTGGCCACTGCGGTGTTTGGCGCCAGCCTTTTTACCCGGGAGGCGGCGGCGGTGTCGGATGCGCCGAACCCGAATTACATCATCAATCCTGGTGATCGGGTCTCGGTGCGGGTCTGGGGCGCGATCGAGGCTGAGGCGTTGGGCCAGGTGGATAGCGCGGGCATGCTCTTCCTGCCGCAAATCGGCCCGGTGCGGGTGGCTGGCACACGGGCGGGGGATTTGCAGCGCGTGGTCGAGGCTGAGGTGCGGCGGATTTATACCCAGCAGGTGCAGGTCTATGCCGTGCTGCTTTCCACCCAGCGCATCGGGGTTTTTGTCACGGGGTTTGTGCGCATGCCGGGGCGCTTTGGCGGCAGCGCGGCCGATAGCGTGATCGATTTCCTGGTTCGCGCCGGCGGGGTGGATACGGCGCGCGGCTCGTATCGCGACATTCAGCTGCGGCGCGGCGGCGGGGTTGTGGCCAACCTCGATCTTTACCGCTTCCTCCTCCATGGCCAATTGCCGGCGCTGCGCCTGCAGGAGGGCGATACGCTGGTGGTGGGCCGCCAGCATGCCGTGGTGGGTGCCGATGGCGCGGTGCGGAATAATTATCTGTTCGAGGTGCCGGGCCGGGCGATGAGTGGGCGGGAGTTGATCGAACTCGCCCGGCCACTGCCCTCGGCCACCAATGCCATCATCCAGGGCAGCCGCGATGGCCGGCCCTTCAGCCGCTATGTCACGCTCAGCGAATTGCAAAGCGCCTCGATGACCGATCAGGATACGGTCAGCTTCATCACCGATAGCCCATCGCGCACCATTCGCGTCAATGTTGAAGGCAGCCGGATCGGGCCCTCGGTGCTGGTGGCGGATAGGGACACCCAGCTTTGCAACCTATTGAATTACATCGCGGTTGATCCGCTGCTGGCCAATACCCAAGGGGTGTTTTTGCTGCGGCCAAGGGTGGCGGCGCAGCAGGGCCGCACCATGGAAGAGGCGCTGGACAGGCTGGAGCGGCAGCTTTTTCTTGCCACCAGCCAGACCACGGGTGTGTCGCTCATCCGCACCAATGAGGCGCAGTTGGTGAGCCAATTCATCGCCCGCGGGCGGCGCACCCGGCCCGATGGGCTGGTGGTGGTGATGGACCAGAATGGCCAATGCGCGCCGGTGCGGCTGGAGGATGGCGATGTGATCGTCATTCCCGAACGCAGCCAGACCGTGCTGGTGAGCGGTGAGGTGAATGCGCCCCGGGCCATTCTCTGGCAGGCCAATCTGACGGTGGCGGATTATGTGCGCCAGGCCGGCGGCTATGGCCCGCGCGGCTCGTCGAGCACCATGATGATCCGCCGCGCCTCGGGCGAGTTGGTGCTGGACCTGAGCCAGACGCCCCGGCCCGGCGATGAGCTGATCGCCCTGCCCCGGCTGGACCCACGCTACCTTCAGATGCTGACCGATTTCACCCAGGTGGCGTTTCAGATTGCCTTTGCGGCGCGGGCGGTGCGTTAGCCACAAGGGGGGCAGCAAGGGGGGGGGCAGCAAGGGGGGGGGCGGTGCGCCGTTTTCTGGGGCATACTTCGTGGCATGTCCCCTCGCCTCCTCGGCATGGCCATGATGGTCGGTGCCTCGCTCTGTTTTTCCGGCATGGGGGTCTGCTTCCGTCTGGCGATGGAGGAGGGGCTGCCGATTGCCTTCGTGCCCTTCGCGCGCAGTGTTTTCACCCTGGCGCTGATGGCGCCGTGGCTGCTGCGCCAGGGCGTGGCGGGCATGGTGACGCGGCGGCCATGGGTGATGGTGGCGCGCTGCGCCGCGGGGTTGGTGACATTTCAGAGCTGGATGTATGCGCTGCTGCTGCTGCCGCTGGCGGATGCCGTTTCCATCGCGCAGTCGCGCCCGCTTTGGGCCATTCCGCTGGCCGCTTTGTTCCTCAGTGAGCGGGTGCGGCGCGATAGGGTGCTGGCAGCGCTGGTGGGGTTTTGCGGCGTGGTGATCATCGCCCAACCCAGCGGTGAATGGAGCTGGGGCATGCCGGCGGCGCTGCTGGCCGGGGTGGGGGGCGCCACTGTCTTCATCACCATCAAGCTGCTCTCCACCACCGAGCCGCCCATGCGGGTCATTGGCTGGTATGCGGTGGCGTCGCTGCTGGTCTGGGGGCCGGTTTGCGCCTTGGTCTGGGTCACGCCCTCCTGGTGGGCGCTGGCGATGCTGCTGCTGGGCAGCGGCCTGGCGCTGATGGGCGATTGGCTGGCCGCCAATGCGGCGCGGCGGGCCGAGGCGGGGCTGCTCTCGCCGATGGAGTATATCCAGATTCCGGCCGGGGCGATGTTGGGCTTCCTGATCTTCGCCGAATGGCCCAATTGGGGGCTGCCGATTGGCGTGGGGTTGATGCTGGCAGCGACGATTTATTTGGCGCGTTCGGCGGGGCGGTCGGCCAGCCGCGCGCGGTCATCGGGCCCGGCATAGCTGGCGATGGCGGCATCGGCCTGGGTGACGTCGTGGATGGTGACGGCCCGGGGCTCGACCAGCCGCGCTCAGCCCAGCTGCAAATCCATCCCCCGGGTCAATTCGGTCCAGAGGTCCCGCACCCGGATGATGGTGGCGGCGAAATCCTCCGGCCCGAGCCAGACCGGCTCGGTGTCCATCGCCACCAGCCGCGCGCGCAGCGCCTCGCGATGCATCGTGTCGCGAAACACCCCGGCGAGGCGGGCATGCACCGTGGGGGGCATGCGCGCCGGCCCCAGCAGGCCGATGAAACCCGACCAGCCGCGCCCCACATCCACGCCCTGTTCATAGAAGGTGGGCACATCCGGCATGCCGCCGGCCCGCGCATCGCCCAGCGCCGCCAGCGGCCGCAGCTTGCCGCTCACCACATGTTCGCGGGTGCTCGTCAGGCTGTTGATGCCGCAATCCACCTCATTGGAGAGATAGGCGGTGACCATCGGCGCCTCACCGCGATAGGCCACATGGGTCATGCCCATATTCAGCCGGTTGTTCATGGCGAGTGCGAAGACATGCGCCGATGACCCCGCCGCCCAGGAGCCCAGATTGAGGCTCCGCCGCGCCGCCGCCTGCGCGCGGGCATAGGTGATGAACTCGGCAAGGTTGCGCGGCGGGAGTGCGGCGCGGCACATGAAGACCAAGGTGGTGGTGCCCATCTGGCCGATGGGGGAGAAATCCCTCACCGCATCATAAGGCGCCTGGCCGAGCACGATGGGCGATTGCACCAAGGGCGTGATGGTGAAGAGCAGCGTATGGCCATCGGGCGCGCTCTTCGCCACCGCATCGGCGCCGATCATGCCCGCCGCACCCGAGCGGTTTTCGACGAGCACCGGCACCCGCAGCATCTCGCTCATGCTCTCGGCACAGAGCCGGGCCCAGACATCGGTGGCACCGCCCGCCGGGAAGGGGACGATGATGCGGATCGGCCGGTCGGGCTGCCATCCCCCTTGGGCCAAAGCAGGCGAAGCCAAAAGACCAGCCATCAGCGCACGACGTTGCATGCCCCATCCTCCCAATTTTGTGGAATAGGATAGCCGGTCAATCCCGGCCGCGATAGGCCGGAAGTGACCAGCCGCGCTGAATCGCCAGGGCGCGGATGGCGAAGGCCAGCGCCATGCCGGAGAGAAAGGCCGGCTCGCGCCACACCCCATGCAGCCGTAGCAGGATGAACAGCCCCGCCCCGGCCAGCGCGGCCAGGGCATAAATCTCGCGATGCAGGATCAGCGGCACTTCATTGCAGATCACATCGCGGGCGATGCCGCCGAAGGTGGCGGTGACCACGCCCATCAGGCACGCCGCCCAGGCATCGGCGCCGGCCAGCAGGGCGATCTCGGCCCCCAGCACGGCGTAGAGCGCCATGCCCAGCGCATCGGCCCAGAGCAGCAGGCGGGTCTTCATCGCAAAGCGCGGGGCACCGAAAAAGACAAGGACGGCGACGATGCTGGTGATGGCCAAAAGCTCCGGCGCACGCAGCCAGAACAGCGGCAGCCTGCCCAGCAGCACATCGCGCAGCGTGCCGCCGCCCAGGCCGGTGACGGCGGCGAGCATGATCATCCCCACAATATCCATCCGCTTGCGCGCTGCCGCCAAAGCGCCCGAGACGGCAAAGGCCACCATCCCCACCACATCAATGACCGGCAGGATGGGCTCAAGCGGGATCATGCCGGCGCCGCCGGCCGCCGCCACAGCCCCAGCGCCACAAACCAGGCACCCAGCACCAGGCCAAGCCAGCGGCGCAGGCGTCTTGCGGTCATCCGCGCTATTCGGCGGCGACGGGGCGGGAGCGCGCCTGAGCCGCACTCTCCCTCGCGCCACCGGCGCAAAGCAGGGAGAGGCCGAGCAGTCCGGCCACCACCGGCAGCACCAGCCAGGGCAGGCCGAAATCGATCAGCAGCCCCATCGGCACCGGCGTGATCGCAGAACCCAAAGGCAGGGAGGCGCTGACAAAGCCAAACACCTTGCCGATTTCACCCGGCGGGCAGGCATCCTTGAGCATCACGTCGCGCGGGGTGCGGCTGGTGCCCATGGTCAGCCCCGCCAGCAACCCCACCACCGGCAGCAGCAGGGGCGGCAGGGGCAGTAGCCCCAGCACCAGGATGGAGGTCATCGAACACAGCGTCAGCACAGCGACCATGTTGAACAGGTTGCGCTTGGATTTATCGGCAATCCAGCCGCCCACCAGAATGCCCGAGGTGGCCCCCACCATATAGCCGGTGAGCACGGTGGAGGCGAGCGCCACCGGCGTGCCCCAAAGCTGGCCCAGCACGGTGATGACAAAGGACTGGATGCCCGAACCCGCCATGGCGCTGAGCATGAAGAAGCCAAAGAACAGCAGGATGGGCTTGTTCAGCAGCAATTCACGCCCGCCCATGCGCTTGGTGTCCTTCGGTGGCTTGGCCTGGTCGCGCAGCACGCTGCTCTGCCACAAAATGCCCAGCACCACAGGAATGCCCAAAAGCCCCACCAGCAGCAGCACGCCCCGCCAGCCCATGATCGGCATCAGCAAGGCGATGATCGGCGGCGCAGCAGCAAAACCCAGATTGCCGGTGAAGCTGTGCAGCGCGAAGGCGCGGCCCAAAAACTCCTTGCGGATGGAGCCGGCCAGGATGGCGTAATCGGCCGGGTGGATGACGCTATTGCCAATGCCCGAGCAAACCGCCAGCGCCAGGATCATCCAGTATTCAGTGGCAAAGCTCATCGCCGAAACCGAGAGCGCCATCAGCAGCGTGCCGCCGACGAGAAAACCGCGCGCGCCATATTTATCGACCCAGAAGCCCACCGGCGTCTGCAACGCCGCCGTGGTGCCCGACATCAGCGCCAGCGACAGGCCGAGCATGGCGTAGGAGACATCAAATTCCGCCCGCCAGGTGATGAACAGCGGCGCCAGGCACAGCATGTAGAAATGGCTGAGGAAGTGACCGGTGCCGATCAGCCCGATAATCCGTCCGTCCTGACCCTGCATGTGCGAAACCCCTGTCAATGCGTCGGAAACTGGCCTTAGCCCTCGGGGCCGTCAACGCGGCATTTTCTTACGGTGCGTTCATGCTGTCGAGCAGCTCTGCGGAACAAGGCCGGGGATGTGCAGCGCGCTGATCTTGGGCAGACTATGCCCCGGAGACACGCCATGAATGAACGCGCCCCCCCGGCCCGGCGGGATGAATTCCCCCATCACAGCCCCATCACCACACGCTGGGCGGATAATGACGCCTTCGGCCATATCAACAACGTGCAGTATTACGCGTTTTTTGACACGGCGGTGACGCGCTGGCTGGTGGAGCGGGGTTTCCTGCACATCACGGAGGGCGAGGTGGTGTGCTTTGTGGCCGAGACTGGCTGCCGGTATTTTCGTCCCCTGGCCTTTCCCGAGCCGGTGAGCGTGGGCATGCGGGTGGCGCGGCTGGGCACGAGTTCCATCCGTTATGAGCTTGCAGTGTTCGGCGCGGCGGATGAGGCTGCGGCGCAGGGGCATTTCACCCATGTGACGGTCAACCGCGCGAGCGGGCGGCCGGTGCCAATGCCCGCGGCGTTGCGGGCGGCGGCGGAAGGGCTGATGGCCGCGCGGCCTGAGGCTGTGTAGGGTGCGAAACATGCTGCTGGAAAGCGAGGATAGCCCATGAGCCGCATCGAGCGCGTGACGCTGGAGGATCGCTGGACCTCGACGGGCGAGGAGACCTTGCTCACCGGCACCCAGGCGCTGGTGCGGCTGCCCTTCCTGCGCCGGCAGATGGATGACGCGCTGGGTTGGAACACGGCGGGGTATATCACCGGCTATCGTGGTTCGCCGCTGGGCGGGTATGACCGGGAACTCGGCCATCACCGCAAGCGCCTGGCCGAGGGCGGCATCGTCTTCGAGCCCGGGCTGAATGAGGATCTCGCCGCCACCGCCTGCTGGGGCACGCAGCAACTGGGGCTCTATGACGGCGCGAAGAAGGAGGGGGTCTTTGCCATCTGGTATGGCAAGGGGCCGGGGGTGGATCGCTCGGGCGATGTGCTGCGCCACGCCAATGGTTCCGGTACCGCGCCGCGCGGCGGTGTGCTGGCGCTGGCGGGTGATGATCCTTCGGCCAAATCCTCCACCGTCACCAACACCACCGAGCATGCGTTTCTCGACCTGGAAATGCCCATGCTCGACCCCGCCGATGTGGCCGAGGTGCTGGAATACGGCCTGAAGGGCATCGCGCTATCCCGCTATTCCGGCCTTTGGGTGGCGATGAAATGCGTGGCCGAGACGATGGATGCCACCATGTCGCTGGTGGTGGACCCTGCCCGCTATGCCACGGTTGATCCACCCATCATCGCCCCTGATGGGCTGCATATCCGGCTGAAGGATTTTCCCCTGGCCATCGAGGCGCGGCTGCGGGGGAGCAAACTTCCCGCCGCCTTGGCCTTTGCCCGGGCCAATGGCATCAACCGGATTGTGGCCGATGCGCCGCGCGCGCGGTTTGGGATCGCCGTGCGCGGCAAGGCCTATAACACCATGCGGCAGGCTTTGGCCGATGCCGGCATTTCCGATGACATGCTGCGCGAGCAGGGGGTGCGAATCTGGAAGCTGGGCATGCCCTGGCCTTTCGATATCGCCGCCGCCCGCGATTTTGCCCAGGGGCTGGCCGAGGTGCTGGTCATTGAGGACCGCCGCGCCCATGTCGAGCCGCTGCTGCGCGACGCGCTGTATGAACTGCCCGACCGGCCGCATGTCTCCGGCAAGCGCGACCCGGATGGCGCCGCCCTGCTCAGCGAATTGACCGAGCTGGATGCCGGGCAAATCCTGCGCGCCCTGCATGCCCGCCTGCCCGAAGCGCTGCGCACCGCGCGCATGTTGGCGCGCATCGCCGAGTTGGACGCGCTGGCGCAATCCGCCCAGCCGCCGGTGCATTTGCGCCCGCCGCATTTCTGCCCGGGCTGCCCGCACAATACCTCGACCCGGGTGCCCGAGGGCAGCCATGGCCTGGCCGGCATTGGCTGCCATTACCTGGCCAAGGACATGAACCGCGAGAGCGACCTCTTCACCCATATGGGTGGCGAGGGCGCGCCCTGGATCGGCCAGAAGCATTTTTCCGAAACCCGGCACGTCTTCACCAATATGGGCGATGGCACCTACGCCCATTCGGGCGTGCTGGCGATTCGTGCCGCGATCGCGACCAAGACGCGCATCACCTACAAAATACTGGTCAATTCCGCCGTGGCGATGACCGGCGGCCAGCACCCCGAGGGCGAGGTGACGGTGCCGCGCATCGCCGCCCAAATGGTGGCCGAGGGCGCGACCGAGGTGGTGGTGGTGGGCGATGACCCGGAGCGGCATCGCGGCGACCCGCTGATCCCCGCCACAGTGCGCTTCTACCCGCGCGCCGAGCTGGACGCGGTGCAGCGCCGGCTGCGCGAGGTGGATGGCACCACGGTGCTGATCTACGACCAGGAATGCGCCACCGAGCGCCGCCGCAAGCGCAAGCGCGGCCTGGCGGAAAAGGCCACCAAGCGCGTCATGATCAACCCGCGCGTCTGCGAGGATTGCGGCGATTGCTCGGTGAAATCCAACTGCATCGCGGTGGAACCCATCGAGACGCCCTTCGGCCGTAAGCGGCGGATTGACCAGTCCAATTGCAACCAGGATTTTTCCTGCCTGGAGGGGTTTTGCCCCAGCTTCGTGACCCTGGTGGGTGCCGAGCCGTTGCGCCCCCCCGCGCCAAAAACCATCACGCCGCCGGCGGAACCCGCGCGGCTGGCGCAGACCGAGGCCTGGACCCTCGTCATCGCCGGCGTGGGCGGCCAGGGGGTGACGGCGCTCTCCGCCATCCTCGCCATGGCGGCGCATCTTGAGGAGCGGCCGGTGCGCGGCGTGGATGCGCTGGGCTTGGCGCAAAAGGGCGGCGGGGTCTTTGCCCAGTTGCGCGTGGGGCTGCCCAAGGGTGAGGCGCTGCTCAGCCCGCGCATCGGCCAGGGCCAGGTGGATGTGATGATCGCCGCCGATATGGTGGTGGCGCATGGCCGCTTCGCCCGGCCGCTGCTCTCGCCCCATCGCAGCGTGGCGGTGCTGAGCGATGGCGTGGCGCCGACCGCGGAATTCGTGCTCAACCCGGAAACCCAGATGGATGCGGCGGCGATGCGCGCCAGCCTGGACGCCGCCTGCCAGGCGGTGGTGGCGCTGCCCGCCGCCCGCGCGGTGGAGAATGCGTTTGGCGATCTGATCTATCTGAATGTCTACCTGCTGGGCGTGGCCTATCAGCGCGGGCTGGTGCCGATTGGCAGCGCAGCCATCATGCGCGCGCTGGAACTGAACGGCGCCGAGGTGGCGCGCAACCAGGCCGCCTTCACCGCCGGCCGGCACGCGGCCCTCACCCGCGAAACCCCGCTTGCGCGCGAAACGCTGGAGGCGATGATCGCCCGCCGGGTGGCGGACCTCACGGCCTATCAAAGCCGGCGCTATGCCGCGCGTTACCAGGACTTCGTGGCGCGGGTGGCGGCGGCGGAAAAAGCCGCGCATCCGGGCGAAAACCGCCTGACCCGGGCGGTGGCGACGCAGCTTTACCGCCTGATGGCCTATAAGGATGAGTATGAGGTGGCGCGGCTGCATAGCCTGCCGGAATGGCAGGCCCAGCTGCGGGAGCGCTTCACCGGCACCACGCGCATCGAGATGCATCTGGCGCCGCCCTTCATGGGCGACAAGAAGCGCGCCTTTGGCCCCTGGATGCTCAAGGCCATGGGCTTGCTCCGGCATGGCCGGTTCTTGCGCGCGAGCGTGCTCGACCCGTTTGGATACACCGCCGAACGCCGCGAGGAAGCGGCGCTGCCCGGCGAATACATCGCCGGGCTGGAAGCGATGCTGCCCCACCTCGCTAGCCATGCGGAGATGATCTGCCAATGGGCGGAGGCGGCTGCCGGTATCAAGGGCTATGGCCCGATCAAGGCGCGCAACCTGGCGGCAGCCCGCGCCGCGATGGCGGCGCTGCGCAATGCGGTGATGAAGCCGCCCGAGGAGCCCCATGTTCGAGCTGCCTGAAGAGACCATCGCGCTGCGCGACATGGCGCGCGATTTCGCCGCCGACAAGATCGCGCCCCACGCCCAGCGCTGGGATGAGGAGCGGCATTTGCCCGTGGATGTGCTGCGTGAGGCCGCCGCACTCGGCATGGCGGGGCTTTATGTCCGCGAGGAATCCGGTGGTACCGGCCTTACCCGGCTGGATGCCGCCACGGTGTTTGAGGCGCTGGCCTATGGCTGCCCGACCATCAGCGCCTTCCTCTCCATCCATAATATGGTGGCCTGGATGATCGACCGCTTCGGCAATGATGCCCAGCGCGCGGAACATCTGCCCTCACTGCTCACCATGCAGCGCATTGCCAGCTATTGCCTGACCGAGCCTGGCAGCGGTTCCGACGCCGCCGCCCTGGCCACCCGCGCCGCGCGCGACAATGCCGGCTATGTGCTCAATGGCAGCAAGCAGTTCATTTCCGGCGCCGGCGTGTCGGACCTCTATCTGACCATGGTGCGCAGCGGCGGCGATGGGCCGGGTGGTGTCTCCGCCCTGCTGATTCCCAAGGAGACGCCGGGGCTCAGCTTTGGCGTCAATGAGAAGAAAATGGGCTGGAACGCCCAGCCCACCCGGCAGGTGATATTTGCCGATGCCCGGGTGCCGGCCGAGGCCCTGCTGGGCGAGGAGGGGCAGGGGTTCAAATTCGCCATGGCCGGGCTTGATGGCGGGCGGCTGAATATCGCCGCCTGTTCGCTGGGCGGCGCGCAGCGGGCGTTGGATATAGCGTTGGATTACGTGAAGCAGCGCCGCGCCTTTGGCCGTGCGGTGGCGGATTTCCAGGCCACCCAATTCCGCCTGGCGGATATGGCGACGGAGCTGGAAGTGGCGCGCAGCTTCCTCTGGCGCGCCTGCGCCAAGCTCGATGCCCGCGCCCCCGATGCCACGCAATATTGCGCCATGGCCAAGCGCTTCGTCACCGATACCGGCAGCCGGGTGGCCGATGAGGCGCTGCAATTGCTGGGCGGCTATGGCTATCTGGCTGATTACGGCGTGGAGAAAATTGTCCGTGACCTGCGGGTGCATCGCATTCTGGAGGGCACCAATGAGATCATGCGGGTGATCATCGCACGGGGATTATTAAAGGCCTGAGCAAGTTTTTGCTTGCATGCATGCGGTGATTTGCGTTTCAAATCGCCCATGCGCTGTATTTTATCCACTTTGATCGCGCTTGGGTTGTGCTTGAGTCCGACTCAGGCGCAAATGCGCGTGGTGGTGGTGCCGGCTGGCCAGGATGTGGTTGTGCAGGCCCGGGGTGCTGGGGTGACGCGCCGTATGCCGGCGGTGCCGCGCCCCACTGGCCGTCCTGATGCGGGCCGTCCTGATGCGGGGCGACCTGATGGGGGGCGGTTGGGCGGTGGCACCCGCCTGCGTGGGGGCAGCGGGCTGGCGGTGCCCATGCTGGCCATTTTGCCGCTGGCCGCCGCCGCCGCCCTGGCCGCCACGCTGCCGGGCAGTGGCAGTGGAACCTCCAGCCCGGCGCGCACGCGCTAGCCTTTAGTCGTAGACCTGGGCCATGGTCTCGGCCACCAGGCAGGGGCGGGTATTGCCCTCAACCTCCATCTCATTCTCCATCGTCACCCGCACGCCGCCGGTGATGGAATCCACAGCCTTGACCGTGAGATGCAAGCGCACCCGGCTACCCGCGGGCACGGGTGCGGTGAAGCGAACCTTGTTGCTGCCATAGTTGATGGAACGGCTGCGTTTGACCACGCGATAAATCATGGGCGAGAGCCTGGGCAGCAGCGACAGGGTGAGAAAGCCATGCGCGATGGTCTTGCCGCCCGGCATTTCCCGCGCCGCGCGCTCGACATCGATATGGATCCATTGATGGTCACCCGTGGCTTCGGCAAAGAGGTCGATGGTTTTCTGGTCGACCGTGATCCATCCGCTGGTGCCAAGCTTGCGGCCCACCCATTCGGCGAGCGCTGCGGGGGTTTCGATGTCGATCATGCTGTCCTCATTGATGGCGTTTCCAACCCAGAGGCTGCCGACTTGCGGCTGATCCGTCCAGCCGGGTGGATTTGGGCGCGGCCGTTAAAGAGAAATTTACCCAAGGCGGTGAAGACTGTTGCTGTCCGGCAATAGGCCGGGGCGAAAGCCAAGGGAAAAGCCCATGTCGATGAACAGCATCAATACCAATATGAGCGCCATGGTGGCGCTGCAGTCGCTCAATCGCACGAGTGACGAGCTCGCCGCCGTGCAGAAGCGGGTTTCCACGGGCTTGCGCGTTTCGGATGCGAGGGATGATGGCGCGGCCTTCGCGGTGGCGGAGCGTATTCGGGGCGACATGGCGGCTACCACCTCGGCCAATCAGCAGCTGGGCGGGATGAAGGGCCTATTGGCGGTGACCAGCGCTGCGCTGCAGAACGTCTCGACCTCATTGATCAAGCTCAGGGAACTAACGCTGAAGATGGCCGATGCCGCCATTTCCAAGACCCAGCTGGACCAATATCATGCTCAGGCAAAAGAAATCACCAACAATATAAAATCTTTTATTAACGATGCCAGTTATAATGGAAGCAATATTTTAAAAGATCCAACTGCATTAACAATGAATGTTGTTAGTAACGGTTCAGGAGGTTTTTATACTTTTAATACCTATAAAGCTATAACTAATATATATAATAATATATCTCTAGCTGGTGCCTATACAAAAGCCGACGCACAATCGGCAATGACTGCGGGTGGAAAACTCAATTTAGCGGTCAATAACACACTCATGCAGTTGAATAATTTCGGCAGTTACGCAAATTATATTGATGGTCAGATCACCTATAACAAGGCCATCATCGACGCGCAGGAGAGCGGTATGGGCGCGCTGGTCGATGCTGATCTGGCCAAGGAATCCGCACGGCTCCAGGCGCTGCAAATCCGCCAGCAACTGGGCACGCAGGCGCTGGGCATCGCCAACCAATCGCCGCAGATATTGCTTGGCCTGTTCAAGGGGTAAGGGAGGCGCAGGCTGAGCATCTGGCCAAGCGCTATTCGGTTAACATGGCGCGGTGCTGCACAGCCGGGCTTGGCGCGCAGGGCAAAATGCGGGAACGGGCGCTTGTTTTACAAGGAATGCCCAAATGCTCACACGTCGCGCCATTCTTGCCGCTGCCAGCCTGGCGGCGCCGGCAGTCCTTGCGCAGGAGGCCTGGCCGCAGCGGGCGGTGACCATGATCGTGCCCTGGGCGCCCGGTGGGTCGAATGATGTGGTGGCGCGCCTGCTGGCGCCCGCGCTAGAGGCGCGGCTGCGGCAGCCCTTCGTGGTCGAGAACCGTCCCGGTGGCGGGGGCAGCGTGGGCATGGCGCTGGCCATGCGCGCCCGCCCGGATGGGCTGACGGTGTTCATCTCCTCCGCCTCCAACCATGTCTTCCACCCGCTCATCGCCAATGAAACCAGCTACGACGTGCGCGAGGCGTTTCAGGGCGTGGCCATGCTGGCCGATTTGCCCAATGTGCTGGCGGTGCACCCCGCCGTGCCCGCCCGCAACGTGCAGGAATTGGTCGCCTGGATCCGCACCCAGCGCGGCGGCGTCGCCTATGGCTCCTCCGGCGTGGGCTCCTCCAACCATTTGGCGGGTGAGTTGTTTCGTATGCGCACCGGGCTGGACATCACCCATGTGCCCTATCGAGGCGGCGGGCCGGCCATGGCCGATCTGATCGGCGGCACCATCCCCATGGCGGTCATGAACCTGCCCACCCTCATTCCGCCGGCGGAGGCCGGGCGGGTGCGGCTGCTCGGCGTGGGCACCGCCACCCGCGTCTCACTGAAGCCGGATTTGCCGACCATTCAGGAACAGGGCGTGGCCGATTACGCCGTGCGCAGTTGGACCGGCGCCTTCCTGCCGCGCGGCACCCCGCGCGCCATCGTCGAAACCCTCTCCGCCGCCTTCAAGGAGGCCTTGGAGGCCCCGCTCGCCCGCACCCGCCTGCGCGATATCGGCAGCGAGCCGCTGTTCATGGACCCCGCCGCCACCGATGCCTTCGTGCGCGAGGAATATACCCGCTGGGGCCCGGTGGTGCGGGCCGCGAATATCCGCATCGAATAGGGTTTTGGCATCGCCCTGGGCATGCCAGCATCGCACTCATGAAGCTCACGCCGCACAACCGCTACGACCATTCCGCCATCATCAACCGCCCGACCTATACTTGGCCGGGCGGCAAGAAACTGGCCCTTATGCTCGTCAATAATATCGAGCATTTCCATTACCGTGAGGGGTTGGGCAGCGACAGCACAGGCCCCGCCGGGGTGCAGAACCAGCGCCCCTATGCATGGCGCGATTATGGCAACCGCGTGGGGCTGTGGAACATGCTCGGCCTGCTCGATGAGCTGAAACTGCCCGCGGGCCATAATTGCAACTCCACCGTGCTCGACCATTGCCCGGAAATCGCCCCCGCCTTGCTCGCGCGCGGCGATGAGCTGATCGGCCATGGCCGCACCAATTCCGAACGCCAGGACGTGCTGAGCGAGGCAGAGGAGCGCGCGCTCATCATTGAAAGCCGCGATGTTCTTGCCCGCCACAATGGCGGCGTGGCGCCGCGCGGCTGGCTCGGCCCCTATATCGCCCAGAGTGCTGTGACGCTCGACCTGCTGGCCGAGGCCGGCTTCACCTATTGCCTGGACTGGCCGGCCGATGACCAGCCCTTCTGGATGCGCAGCCGCGCCGGCCGCATGCTCAGCGTGCCCTATAGCGTGGAGCTGAATGACAGCCCCGCCATGGTGATGCGCCACCACACCGGCCGCGAATTCGCCGATATGATCACCGACCAATTCGACGAAATGCTCGAGCAATCCGCCGAACGGCCGATGGTGATGACCATCATCCTGCACCCTTTCATCCTGGGCCAGCCGCACCGGCTGCGGCCGCTGCGCGGCGCGCTGCGCCATATTCTGGGCCAGCGCGACAATCTCTGGATCACCCGGCCGGGTGAGATGTTCGACTATGTCGCCTCCCTGCCCGAAGGTCTTATTCCATGATCCGCGATTTCGAAGGCTATGGCCGCAATCCCCCCGATGCGCGCTGGCCGGGCGGTGCGCGCCTCGCGCTCAATTTCGTCATCAATCACGAGGAGGGCGGCGAGCGCTCCGTGCCCGATGGCGACCCGCAGAGCGAGAACGCCCTGACCGAGGGCTCCACCGGCCTGCCGAAAGGCCGCGACCTGGCGGCCGAGAGCATGTTCCAATACGGCAGCCGCGTCGGCTTCTGGCGGCTGCATGGGCTTTTTGCCCGCGCGGGTCTGCCCTGCACCATCTATGCCGTGGCGCAATGCCTGCAGCGCACCCCCCAGGCGGCGACGGCCATCCGCGAGGCCGGCTGGGATGTGGTGGGCCATGGCCTGCGTTGGGAGAGCCACGCCGATATGGATGAGGCCACCGAGCGCCACGCTTTGACCGAGGCCACCCGCATCATCGAGGAGACCACCGGCCACCGCCCCCAGGGCTGGTATTGCCGCTACGCCCCCAGCCTCAACACCCGGCGCATCCTGATGGAGCTGGGCTACAGCTATGACAGCGACGCCTATGATGACGAATTGCCCTATTGGAATCACGAGCATGGCCGCCCGCATCTCGTCATCCCCTATACGCTGGTGAATAATGATGTGCGCTTTCAGCGCGCCGCCATCACCACCGGCGATGATTTTCACACCTACATCATGGGCGCGATTGAGATGGCGCTGAGCGAGCCCGGCAGCCGCATGCTGACCGTGGGCCTGCACAACCGCATCATCGGCCACCCCGCCCGCGCCATCGGCCTCAAGCGCATCCTCGATGCGGTGAAGACCATGCCCGAGGTTTGGGTCTGCCGAAGGCTCGATATCGCCCGCCACTGGATGGAACACCACGCACCATGAAACAGACCCTGCCCAATTGGCGCTCCCTGATGTTCGTGCCTGCGGCACGGGAAAAATTCATCGCCAAAGCGCATGAGCGCGGCGCCGATGCGATTATTCTCGACCTTGAGGACAGCATCTCGCCGCCGGAAAAACCCGCCGCCCGCGCCGCCCTCGAAGGCGCCATCCCCCGCGTGTCGCAAAACGGCGCCGATGTGGTGGTGCGCACCAATCGCGAGCTGGAATGGACGGTGCTGGACATCGCGGCTGCCGTCCGCCCCGGCGTGCGGGCGCTGATCTGCACCAAGATCATGGGCCCCGAACATGTCCGCCTGCTGGCCGAGTTGATCGATGCCGCCGAGGCGCGGCAGGGCATGCAGCCTGGCTCCACCGGCATGATCCTGCTGGTCGAGGATGCCGCCGCCGTGCTGCGGGCGAAGGACATCGCCTCCGCCCATCCGCGCGTCATCGGCATGGGCGTGGGGGCTGAGGATCTGGCCACCGATATGGGCATCGAGCCCTCGCCCGATGCGCTGGAATTCCCCAAGCGGCTGGGCCTGCTCTCGGCCAAGGCCGCCGGCATTCTGGCCATGGGCTTTATCGGCACCGTGGCAGGGCTGACGGATCTGGAGGGCTATCGCGCCAATCTGCGCCGCTCCCGCCGCCTGGGTTTTGACTGCACCACCTGCATCCACCCCATGCATGTGCCGATCATCAACGAGGAATATGGCGTCTCGCCCGAGGCGGTGGCGCGGGCGCAGCGCATGGTCGCGGCCTTTGATGAGGCGCTGGCCCAGGGCCTGGGGGCGGTGACCTTCGAGGGGCAGATGATCGATATCCCGGTGGTGCAGCGCGCCCGCCAATTGATCGCGCGGGCCCGGGCATGAGCACGCGCATTGGCATGCTGGTGCCTTCCAGCAACACCGCGGCCGAGCCGCTGACCATGGAAATGCTGCGCGATGTGCCGCGCGTCTCGCTGCATGTCGCGCGCTTTCGGGTGACGCGGCTCGACACCTCCGATGAGGCGCTGGCGCAGTTCCAGGCCGCACCGCTGCTGGAGGCAGCCTCGATGCTGGCGGATGCGCATATGCATGCCATCTGCCTCAACGCCACCGCCTCCTGCTACACCGGCATGGCGGGTGACCGGGAATTGCTGCCCTTGCTGCCGCAACCGGCGGAGACGGCCATGCTGGCGCTGCTGGAGGCCCTGCGCATCAAGGGGGCGCGCCGCATCGGCCTGGTCTCCCCCTTCCTGCATGATGTGCAGGCGGCCACCATCCGCGTGCTGGCGGAGGAGGGGCTGGAGGTCGTGGCCGAGCATCATTTCAACGACCCCGGCAATTACACCTTCGCCCGCTTCACCGAGGCCGAGATCGAGGCCGCCATCCTCGATGTTGGCCGAACCCCGGGCCTGGACGCCATTGCGGTGATCTCCACCAATCTGCGCGGCCCCCGCCCTGCGGCGCGGGCCGAGGCACGGCTCGGCATCCCGGTCTTTGACACCATCGCCACCGCGCTATGGGGTGCCATGCGCAAAGCGGGGGCAGACCCCGCGCAGGTGCGCGGCTGGGGCAGCCTGTTCAGCATGGCATGACAATCGCCCGGCCGTTCCCCGAATAGAGGTTGGGGAAACCGCCTCTGATGGTCACAAGCCCCGGGCCATGTTGCATCGCGGCGGGAGAAGCGACACCATTGGGGGCATGATCCCCACCATCCTTGGCCTCGACCACGTTGTCATCGCCGTGCGCGACCTGGATGCCGCAGCGGCACAATGGGCCGCGCTTGGCTTCCACCTCTCGCCGCGCGGCACCCATAGCGAGCATATGGGCAGCGGCAATTACACCATGATGTTCGGGGAGGATTACCTCGAACTCCTGGGCGTTCTGGCCGAAAAGCCGCATAATGCGCCGCTGCGTGGCTTCCTCGCCAAGCGCGAGGGGCTGGAGCGCACCGCCTTCACCACCACCGATGCCGGTGCGGGCGTCGCCGCCCTGCAGGCGCGTGGCATCCCTGCCACCGGCCCAGTGCATTTCGGCCGCCCCGTGCCCATGCCCGATGGCAGCATGGCCGAGGCCCGCTTCTCGGTCATGCATTGGCCGGTGACGGAAGCGCCGGCGGGTTTGCGCATCTTCGCCTGCCAGCACCACACCCGGCACACCGTCTGGGTGCCGGAATTGCAGGCCCAGCCCAATGGCGTCACGCGCATCATCCGTGTGCTGGTCGCCAGCAATTTCCCCAATAAGGCGGCGGAACATCTGGCCCGGCTGACCGAGAGCGTGGTGCGGCTGGAGGATGGCATTCGCCTCGTCCCCACCGGCCCCGGCCGGGCCGATATCGGCTTCGCCCCGCGCGAAACCATCGCCGCGCTGGGCGGTTTTGACCCCGAAGCCCTGCCCGAGGAGGGCGGCGCCGCCCTCATTCTTGGCACCACCATCCCCCGCCCGCCCGCCATGGCCAATGGTTGCGGCCTCATCTTCCAGGAGATCACCCCATGAACCGTCGCGAGACCTTTTTATTGGTTGGCAGCAGCCTGGTGAGCGTGCCTGCCATCGCGCAGGAAACGCCGCGCCGTGGCGGCGTGATGACGGTGCATTTCTCCACCGAGCAGCGCATCCTCAACCCTTCGCTCCAGGCCTCGACCGGCGTCTATATCGTCGGCGGCAAGATCCAGGAGGCGCTGGTCGATCTCGATGCGGCCGGCAACCCCACCCCCGTGCTGGCCGAATCCTGGGAAAGCAGCGCGGATGGCAAATCCATCACCTTCAAGCTGCGCGCGGGCGTGACTTGGCATGACGGCAAGCCCTTCACCTCCGCCGATGTCGCCTTCACCGCGATGGAAATGTGGAAGAAGATTCTCAACTACGGCACGGCCTTGCAGCTGTTCCTCACCGCGGTGGATACGCCCGACCCGCTGACCGCCATCTTCCGCTATGAGCGGCCGATGCCGCTGGGCCTGCTGCTGCGCGCGCTGCCCGATCTGGGCTATATCTCGCCCAAGCACATCTATGAGACCGGCGATATTCGGCAGAACCCGGCCAATACCGCGCCCATCGGCACCGGCCCGTTCAAATTCGTCCAATATGAGCGCGGCCAATTCATCATCGCCGACCGCAACACCAATTACTGGCGCCCCAATCTGCCCTATCTCGACCGTGTGGTCTGGCGGGTGGTCGGCGACCGTGCGGCGGCGGCGGCGCAGATGGAGGCCGGGCAGATTCTGTTCAGCCCCTATTCTGCCCTGGCGATTTCCGATTTCCAGCGCCTGGCCCGCGACCCGCGCTTTGAGGTCACCACCCGCGGCAATGAGGGCAATGCCCGCACCAACACGCTGGAATTCAACTTCCGCAACCCCATCCTGGCCGATATCCGGGTGCGCAAGGCGCTCGCCCATGCGCTGAACATCCCCTTCTTCATCGAGAATTTTCTGGGCAGTTTCGCCAAGCCTGGGACGGGGCCGATCCCCTCGGTCTCCACCGATTATTACCCGGCCGGAATGCCGCAATATCCCTTCGATGTGGCGGCGGCCAACCGCCTGCTCGACGAGGCCGGCCATCGCCGTGGCGCCGGCGGCGTGCGCTTTTCGCTCCGCCTTCACCCCGCCCCCTGGGGCGAGGATATCTCGCTCTTCGCCACCTTCATGCAGCAGAGCTTTGCCCAGATCGGTGTGCGGATCGAAATCGTCCGGCTTGATGCCGCGGGCTGGCTGCGCACCATCTACAACGATCACAATTTCGACCTCGCCTCCGGCTGGCACCAATACCGCTCGGACCCCGCGGTCAGCACCACGGTGTGGTACCGCTCGGGCAGCCCGGTGGGTGCGCCCTGGACCAATCAATGGGGCTGGAACGACCCCACCATCGACCAGATCATCGACAATGCGGCGACCGAGCTGGATGTGCCGCGCCGCCGCGCGCTCTACGCCGATTTCGTCCGCCGGGCGCAAACCGAATTGCCGCTCTGGATGCCCATCGAGCAGATTTTTGTCAGCGTCTTCAATAAGCGGCTGCGCAATGTGGCCAATAACCCGCGCTGGGCATCCTCCTCCTGGCACGACACCTGGCTGGCCAATTGAGCCAGGTTGACGGGCGGCTGCGCCGGGCATGAGGATTGTCTCCCTGGCGGCGAAGCGGCTCGCCGCCTCGCTGCCCACGCTGTTGCTGATCCTGGTGGGCATTTTTTGCCTGTTGCAATTCGCCCCGGGCGACACCGTGGATGCCATGCTGGCGCAGATGGGCGGTGGCGATGCTGCCATCGCCGCCGATCTGCGCCGCTTCTACGGCCTCGATCTTTCGGTGGCCGAGCAGCTCACCCGCTATCTCTGGCGGCTGGTGCGGCTCGATCTCGGCTTCTCCGCCATTTACGGCAAGCCGGTGGCGACGGTCATTCTCGAACGCCTGCCGGCCACGCTCTCGCTGATGGGCGCCTCGCTCTCCTTTGCCTTCGCCGCCGGCATGGCGCTGGGGGTGATTGCGGCCAGGCGGGTCAATCGCTGGCCGGATACGCTGATCTCCACCCTCGGGCTGATCTTCTATGCCACCCCCTCCTTCTGGTTCGGGCTGATGGCCATCGTGCTCTTCTCGGTACATTTGCAATGGCTGCCGGCCGGTGGCTTTGGCGATGTGGCGATGGGCTATACTGGGGCGCGGCGGGTGCTGGACATCGCCTGGCACCTCGTGCTGCCGACGCTGACCCTGGGGCTGATTTTCCTCGCCATTTATCTGCGCATCATGCGTGCCTCGATGCTGGAGGTGCTCAGCCTCGATTTCGTCCGCACCGCCCGCGCCAAGGGCCTGCGCGAGACCCGCCTCATCACCCGCCATGTGCTGCGCAATGCGCTGCTGCCCATGGTCACCCTCATCGGGTTGCAGGCGGGCACCATGCTGGGTGGGGCGGTGGTGGTGGAGAGCGTGTTTTCCCTCCCTGGCCTCGGCCGCCTCGCCTATGAAAGCGTGGTGCAGCGGGACCTCAACACGCTGCTGGGCATTGTCTTCGTCTCCGCCCTGCTGGTCATCGCGGTGAATTTTCTGGTGGATATGCTCTATGCCCGGCTCGACCCGAGGATTGGCGCATGAGGCGGGCGCTGCTGGCCTATATCCGCAACCCCGCCGCCGTGCTGGGGGCTTTGCTGGTGCTGGCCGTGCTGGCCATGGGGCTCGCCGCGCCGCTGCTTTTCCCCAATGACCCGCTGGGCCTGGCCGGGCGGCCGCTGCAATGGCCCGGCGCCAATCCGCGTTTCCCCCTCGGCACCGACCCTTCGGGACGGGACATCATGGCGCAGCTTTTTCATGGCGCGCGGGTCTCGCTGCTGATCGGCTTTGTCGCAACCCTGGTGGCCACCGCCATCGGCATCTCCATCGGCGCCCTGGCCGGGTTTTATTCCGGCTTCGTGGATACGGTGCTGATGCGCCTCACCGAGGCCTTTCAGACCCTGCCGAATTTTCTGCTGCTGCTGGTGCTGGTGGCCGTTTTCGGCTCGCAGATCGAGACGGTGACCATCGCCATCGGCCTTGTCTCCTGGCCGCCGGTGGCCCGCCTCACCCGGGCCGAATTCCTCACGCTGCGCACCCGCGAATTCGTCCAGGCGGCGCGGGTACAGGGGCTGTCCGACCTGCACCTCATGCTGCGCGAGGTGCTGCCCAATGCCCTGCCGCCGGTCATCGTCTATGCCTCGGTGGTGATGGCGGTGGCGATTTTGCTGGAGAGCGCGCTGGCCTTCCTGCAACTCTCCGACCCCAATGTGCCCTCCTGGGGCAACCTCATTGGCCTCGGCCGCAATGTGCTGCGGGTGGAATGGTATGTCTCGGCCATTCCGGGGGTGGCTATCCTGCTGACCATCCTCGGCGTCTCGCTGGTGGGCCAGGGGCTCAATGACGCGCTGAACCCGCGAATCACCGGCCGATGAACGCGCTCTCGATAGAACACCTCACCGTCGCCCTGCCGCGCGGCGCCGACCGGCCCTATGCGCTGAGGGACGTCTCGCTCAGCATCGCGCCGGGCGAAATCCTCTGCGTGGTGGGTGAGAGCGGCTCGGGCAAATCCGTCACCGCCACCACCATCATGCGCCTCATGGCGCCGGGCGTGCGCGTCGAAGCCGGCCGCGTCATGCTGGGTGAGACGGACCTTGCCAGCCTGCCCGATGAGGCGCTGCGCCGCCTGCGCGGCCGGCGCATTGCCATGGTCTTCCAGGAACCGATGACGGCGCTGAACCCGCTGATGGCAGTGGGCGACCAACTCGCCGAAATGTGGCGCACCCATACCGACCTGCCGGCCGAGCAAATCGCCGAACGCAGCCTGGCCGCATTGCGCGAGGTGGCCCTGCCGGACCCCGAGGGCGCGCTGCGCGCCTATCCACATGAGCTGTCCGGCGGCCAGCGCCAGCGGGTGATGATCGCCATGGCGCTCGCCCTCGAACCCGAATTGCTGATCTGCGACGAACCGACCACCGCGCTGGACGTCACCACCCAGGCGCAGATCCTCACCCTGATCCGCGAACTCCAGCGCCGCCGCGGCACCGCCGTGCTCTTCATCACCCATGATTTCGGCGTGGTGGCCGAAATCGCTGACCGTGTCGCCGTGATGCAGCAGGGCGTGGTGGTGGAACAGGGCAGCGTGAAGCAGGTGCTGACCGCCCCCAGCCATGACTATACCCGCCGCCTGCTCGCCGCCGTGCCCGGCCTGCGCGCCCCTCCCGCGCGAGAAATCTCGCCCGAGGCGGTGTTGGAAATCCACAACCTCGGCAAAACCTATCGCCCGGCCGGGATTTTCCGCCGCCGCCGCGCCGCCCGCGCGCTGGATGGCGTCTCGCTCACCCTGCACCGTGGCTCCACCCTCGGTATTGTGGGCGAAAGCGGCTCAGGCAAATCCACCCTGGCGCGCTGCGCCGTGGGGCTGCTGGGCTTTGATGGCGGAGAGATCCGCATCGCCGGCCGCCCCCTGCCCCGCGCCCGCCAGGCCGCCGCCCATCTGGTGCAAATGGTCTTCCAGGACCCCTACGCCTCGCTCAACCCCCGCCGCAAAGTCGGCGACCAAGTGGCCCAAGGGCCCATCGCTGCCGGGACCGCACGGGCGAAAGCACTCGCCGAGGCCGCCGAACTCTTCGCCCTGGTCGGCCTCGAACCCTCGGCCCTGGCCCGCTTTCCGCACGAATTCTCCGGCGGCCAGCGCCAGCGCATCGGCATCGCCCGGGCGCTGGCCATGAAGCCCGAGGTGCTGGTGGCCGATGAACCGGTCTCCGCCCTCGATGTGAGCGTGCAGGCGCAGGTGCTGACATTGCTGCGCGAATTGCAGGCCCGCCTCGGCCTCTCCATCCTCTTCATCACCCATGATCTGCGGGTGGCGGCGCAACTCTGTGACGAGGTGGCGGTGATGCAGAACGGGTTGGTGGTGGAGGCGGGGCCAATCGGCCAGGTCTTCGAGCATCCCGCACATGCCTATACCAAAAGCCTGCTGGCGGCAGTGCCGGGGCGGGGAATGCTTGGCGTTTAGCTGGCTGCTCAAAACGAGTAGGGAGTGAAAGTAAGATCGAGGGGCTTTGCCCCTCGAGCACCCCAGGAGGAAACTCAGTTTCCTCCA
>NZ_JBBARU010000040.1:0-31993 GCF_040399605.1 Rhodovarius sp.
AAATGGTGCCGATTCGGGGAATTGAACCCCGGACCTACTGATTACGAATCAGTTGCTCTACCCCTGAGCTAAATCGGCCAACCGCGGGCGTGATAGCCCCGCCTTCACCTCAAAACAAGGCCATCTGGCGCGCTTGCATCTGCGTACCGCGCGGCACGGCAAATTGCTCGCAATCCAGGCTCGCCACGCCACCATCGCGCCGCTCCATCCCCAAGGCCGAAACCATGCGAAGGAAGCGCTGCTGCAGCAACTCCGCATAGGGGCCCGTGCCCGTCTGGCGCTGGCCAAAGGCGCTTTGGTTCAACGCCCCACCGCGGGTTTCGCGCACCAGGGCCAGCACTTTTCGCGCCCGGTCCGGGAAATGCCGCGCCACCCATTCCTCGAACAGGGCGCGAATTTCCAGCGGCAGGCGCAGCAGCACATAACCCGCCCGCTTCGCCCCGGCATTGGCGCCGGCCAGCAGAATCTTCTCCAACTCGGCATCATTCAGCCCAGGGATCATCGGCGCCGCCAGCACAGCGGTGGGAATCCCCAGCCGAGACAGCTCCGCCATCGCCGCCAAGCGCCTGGCCGGGCTCGCCGCGCGCGGCTCCATCTTGCGCGCCAAGGCCGCATCCAAGGTGGTGACCGAAATAGCCACCTGCGCCAGGTTCTTCGCCGCCATCCGGGCCAGAATATCGGCATCGCGCAGCACCAGGGCCGATTTCGTCACCACCGTCACCGGGTGGTTGAAGCGCTCCAGAATCTCCAACACCTGGCGGGTCAGCGTCACATTGCGCTCCACCGGCTGATAGGGGTCGGTATTGGCGCCCAGCGCCACCGGGCGCGGCGTATAGCCGGGGCGGCTCAACTCGCGCTCCAGCAGCGCCGGCAGGTCCGGTTTGAACATCAGCTTGGTCTCAAAATCCAGCCCCGGCGAATACCCCAGATAGGCATGGCTCGGCCGGGCATAGCAGTAGATGCAGCCATGCTCGCAGCCGCGATAAGGGTTGATCGAACGGTCAAAGCCCAGGTCAGGGCTGTCATTATAGGTCAGCGCCGTGCGCGATTTCTCGCGCAGCAACTGGGTGGCCAGCGGCGGCAGATCGGCCAGTTCCTCAGACAGCGTGCCCCAGCCATCATCCAAGGGCTCCACGGCACTTTCCTCAAAGCGGTTGCCGGGGTTGGAGATCGCGCCACGGCCCTTGTATTGGCTGCCGGGAATGGCAAAGCCTGTGCGCGATTGCTGCCCCGCCGCATGCATCATCGGCAGCCGCTTCGGCGAGGGTTGACCCCAGAGGAGACCATCAGGCATGGCTAAGTTCCCGTTCCGTTCCAGCACAATTTGATGCGGCTTTTCGCGCCAGTCAAGAACAAAAAATGAACGTCATCATCCCCAGCTGGAACGCCGCCACCACCCTGCCCGCCACCCTGGCGACACTGGCCGAAGCCCCTTGCCGGATCATCGTGGCCGATGCCGCCAGCCCCGATGGCACCGCCGATATCGCCATGAGACTGGGCGCTGAGGTGGTGCAGGCGCCCCGGGGCCGCGGTGCCCAACTCGCCGCAGGTGCGGCCGCCAGCACGGCCGAGTGGCTGCTCTTCCTGCATGCCGATACTAGGCTGGAACCAGGCTGGAGCCAGGCCGCGCAAGCCTTCATGGCCGGCCCGCCAGGGGCTGCGCATTTCACCTTCGCCCTCGATGATCCAAGCCCGCCGGCCCGCAGGCTCGAACGCGCCGTGGCCTGGCGCTGCCGGAATTTTTCTCTCCCCTATGGCGACCAGGGGCTGCTGATCCATCGCGGCCTGTATCAGGCCATGGGCGGCTTCCGGCCCATGCCCCTGATGGAAGATGTCGATCTCATCCGCCGGCTGCGGCCGCTGCGGCCGGTGGCGCTGGCGCCACGCGCCATCACCTCGGCGAATAAATGGCACAAGCATGGATTTATGCTGCGCTCGGCGAAAAACCTCTCCATACTTTCGCTCTACTTCGCCGGCGTGCCGCCGCGCTGGCTGGCACGCATCTACTGAAAGGCCCCGCCATGCCGTGCCGGTTGCTATTGACGATCATGCTCCTCGCCATGCCGGCATTGGCGCAAAAACCCGCCCAGCAACCTACCACCGCACCGCTGGCCATGCTGGCCGCCCTCCCCCCAGGCTTGGCTGGCTTCGAGCGTGGCAGCACGACGGATTACGCCGTGATGGCGCGCGACCCCAGGCTGGGTGCTTCTGTCAGTTACCGCTCTACCCGCGGGGTGCTCGCCACGGTCTACCTCTATGATGGGGGGCAGCGTCAGATCGGTGGGAGCAACACCGCAGCCCTGGTGGACATGCAGCTGCGCGCCGGGTTGAATGACATTGCTCGGATCCATGCGGCACCCCAAATGCGCATCCTGGCCCAGCGCCCGGCCAGCCATGCCGGGCTACGCTGCATCCTGCTCGACATTGGCGCCGATGACGGCCCGCTGACCGAGAGCGCCATCTGCCTGGGCACAATCGGTGCCTTGTTCCTCAAGCTGCGGGTCACCGCCCCCCCGGCCGCCGCGGGGGCGCTGGAGGCAGGGCTGCCCCCATTCGCCAAAGGCCTCGTCGTCCGACTGCGCTGACCATCGACGCGCCCTCCGCGCGCGCTATGCTGCCGCCAATGGAGGAAACACACATGGAACTACCCCTCACCGGCCTGACCGTCATCGAGGTCGGCCAGGCGCTGGCCGGCCCCCTCGCCGGCGCTGTGCTGGCCGATATGGGCGCGGATGTCATCAAGGTGGAAAAACCCGATGGCGGCGATGACGCCCGGCTCTGGGGCCCGCCCTATGGCCCGGATGGTGTGACCTCGCTGTATTTCCACGGCCAGAACCGCTCCAAGCGCTCCATCACGCTGGACCTGAAAAAGCCCGAGGATGTCGCCGCCCTGCACAAGCTGTGCGAGAGCGCCGATATTCTGATCCAGAACCTCCGCCCCGGCGTGGTGGAAGAATGCGGCATCGGCCCTGAAACCATGCTCGCTGCCCATCCGCGGCTGATCTACTGCTCGATCTGGGCCTTCGGCTTCGAAGGGCCGATGATGATGAAGCCCGGCTTCGACCCGCTGCTGCAAGCCTATGGCGGGATGATGAGCGTGACCGGCCAGCCCGATGGCCCACCCACCTTCTGCGGCGCCTCGATCAACGATAAGGCAACCGGCCTGTTCATCACCATCGGCGCCCTGGCCGCGCTCCGCTGGCGGGAGCGCACCGGCAAGGGCTGCCTCGTCGATGGCTCGCTGTTTGAAACCGCAGCCTTCTGGGTCGAAGGCCAGATCAACAACCACATCGCCACCGGCGATATCCCCAAACGCCATGGCACCGGCGCGGCCGTCATCGTGCCCTATCAGGTCTTCGAAACGGCCGACCGCCCGCTCTGTCTCGCCGCCGGCAATGATAGGCTTTTCGCCCGCGCCGCCGCCGTGCTCGGCCACCCTGAATGGTCTAAGGACCCACGCTTCGCCGCCGGTGCGGAGAGGGTGCGCAACAAGGCCATCCTCGTGCCGTTGATCTCGGCCGTCTTCGCCACCCGCCCGCGCGACCATTGGCTGGCCGCCCTCGATGCCGTGGGCGTGCCCAGCGGCCCGGTGAATGACATTGCCGAGGTGGTGGCCAGTGAGCAAATGGCCGCGGTGGACCTCATCTGCGCCCTGCCCAATGGCGGGCCAAAAGTGGTTGGCCTGCCGCTCTCCTTCAACCGGCAGCGGCCGCACCCCACCCGCGATTCACCCAAGCTCGGTGAGCATAATCACGAGGTGCTGGGGCGCGGATAAGCCAGGCCCAATTCAGGCCGGGCCGGCATCCTTGCTGAGCCACCCCGAAAGGGTCAGCAAGGCCACGCCCAATAGCATGGGCACAACCCAGGCCGGGCGCGCCAGCACCCAATGGGCAATGCCGCCCGCCGCGTCAGCGCGCCCGAACCAAGTCACCGCCTCGGCCAGCGGCAGGCCGAAGCCAAACCCAAAGCCGAGCCCAAAGCCCAGTATCACCAAAATCCAGCCTGCTATTCTCATACGAATAAACGTTCACCTTGCACGCCTTCATACAGCGAAGCGACGAATTCGCCATAGCCGTTCCACATCTGCGTCGGCACCCGCTCATTGGTGCCGATCAGCCGCTCGGTGGCCTGGCTCCAGCGCGGATGGGCGACTTGCGGGTTCACATTGGCCCAAAAGCCATATTCAGAGGGCTGGATGGTGCCCCAAAAAGTCGCCGGGCGCTGCTCCTGCACGGTGATGCGCACCAGGGATTTGCCGGATTTGAAGCCGTATTTCCACGGGAAGAGCACCCGCACCGGCCCGCCATTCTGCGGCGGCAGCGGCTGGCCATAGAGCCCCACGGGCATGAAGCTCATGGCATTGCCGGCCTCGGCAATGGTGCAGGCCTCCATATGCGGCCATGGGTACCAGCTCTGCCGCAGGCCGGGCATCACCGCGGGCAATTGCGCGGTCTGAAAGGCCAGATATTTGGCGCTGCCCAGCGGCTTGACCAGGTTCATCAGCGCGGCAAGGGGGAAGCCGGTCCAGGGCACCGTCATCGCCCAGGCCTCCACGCAGCGCAGTCGCAGCACACGCTCCTCAATCGGCATGAGGCGAATGAGGTCATCAATATCGAATTCGCGCGGATTCTCCACCAGCCCATCCACCTTCAGCGTCCAGGGCCGGCGCGGCATGCGCGCGGCATCCCGCGCGATGGTCTTATGCGAGCCGAATTCGTAGAAATTATTATAGGTGGTGGCCTCGCGCTCGGCGGTCAGGGCGCGGCCGGGCTCGAAGGCGGGGTTGCGGGCATGTGGCGGCAAGGCCGGCACCGCGCCCGATTGCGCCAGGGCTGGCGCTGCTGCCAGCAAACCCGCCGAACCCGACATCAATGCGCGGCGGTTCAGCAGCGCATCCTGCGGGGTGATGGCACTGGCCGGGCTGTTCCAGCCGCGACGGCGATGGATGACCATAAACGGTGTTCCTTCAAACAGACCTCATGTGGGGGCGCCGCGCCAGTGCGAAAGCCCCGGCTCAGGCCGGCTGCACCACCGGCCGGCTCGGCGCATCGTTAATCGGAATATGCATCAGCGCCGCAAAGGCGGAGGCGGCAATGCAAAGGCTCCACATGAGGTCGTAGCTGCCGGTGAGGTCAAAGATCAGCCCGCCCAGATAGGCGCCGGTGAAACCGCCGAACTGATGGCCCAGAAACACCAGGCCAAAAATCGTCGCAAGCCAGCGCGTGCCGTGATTTCGCGCGCAGAGGGCCACCGTGGGTGGCACCGTGGAGAGCCAGAGAATGCCCATCAACGCCGAGAAAACCAGCACCGAAGCGGTGGTCTTCTCCACCATCATGAAGCCCGCCATCAGCACCCCGCGCGAGGCATAGATGATGATCAGCAGGTCACGCCGCCGCCAGCGCGAGGACAGCTCGCCCGCGCCCAGGCTGCCGATGATATTGAACAACCCAATCAGCGAAATCGCCCCCGCACCGACATAGCTGGGCAAATGGCAGGAGGCGACAAAGCCCGGCATATGCACCGAGAGAAAGCTCACATGCAGGCCGCAGACAAAAAACCCAAAAAACAGGCACCAGAAATTCCGGCTGGACAGCGCGCGGCTGAGCGCTGCGCTGGCCGTCTCCTCGGCAGCGGCACCGGGCTGGGGCTTGGGCTTTGTGTCGTTCAGCGGCAGTGCGAGTGGCAGCATGATCAGCGCCGCCCCCGCCATCAGGAACAAGGCCCCCTGCCACCCCGCAAAGCTGATGCCCAATTGCGCCAAAGGCACCACCAGGAACTGGCCAAAGGATGACCCCGCCGTGCCCAGCCCCACCGCGCGCCCACGCATAGCCTCGGGCAGCATGCGGGTCAGGCTGGCCGAGATGATCGGCATGCCCGCCGCCGAAACCGCCGCCCCCATCACGATGCCAGCGAAGAAGGTGAAAAGCGTGAGCCCCGTGCTCAGCGCCATGCCGATAATGCCCAGCGCATAGAGCACCGCACCACCCATAATGACGATCCGCCCACCAAACCGATCCGCCAATTGGCCACAAATCGGCTGAAACAGGCCATTCACCAGCACCTGCAGCGCAATGGCCAGGGCAAAGCCCGAAGCCGACCAGCCCAGATCAGCCGTCATCGGCGCCAGAAAAAGCCCGAAACTGTTGCGCAGCCCCATGGCCAGCGCGGCGCAAACCACGCCGCAAAGAATGATGGTGCCCATGGGCCGTGTCAGCGTGCTGCTCATGGGAAGGACTTCGCCACGGGCCATGCTGCGGCGCAACCTCTTATTGCGCCGCCCAGGCTAAGCCCAGCGATCACAGCCCCGCCGCATCCAGCCCGCAAATCGCCCGCGCCATGGCCTGGGCGCGCGGCACCAGCGAGCCGAGTTCGAGGAACTCCTCCGGGCTATGCGCGAGGCCGCCCACCGGGCCCACCGCGCAAATCGTCGGCGCGCCCTGGGCCGCGGTGAAGCCGCTATCGGCGCAGCCGCCGGAGAATTCACCCTGCACATTCAGCCCCGCCTCGGAAGCGGCACCCTTGTAAAGCTTGAACAATTTCGCCGCCGCCGGGCTTTGCGTCAGTGGCAGAAACTCGCCCTTGATGGTGAGCACCGCCTTGGTGCCGGGCACATGGCTGGTCGCCATGATCGCATGGATCTTGCCCATGATCTCGTCGCGATCCTCAGGGTTCACATAGCGCAGGTCGATCTGGCCCTGGGCGGAGGGGGCCACCGTGTTCACGCTTTGCCCGCCCTGCACCAGGCCCACATTGAGGGTGATGCCGCGCTTGAGGTCGGTCAGCGCATGGATGGCGATGATCTTATGCGCCAATTCGCCAATGGCAGAGATTCCAGCCTCGAAATTGCCGCCCGAATGGCTCGCCTTGCCGGTGATGTCGAAGACCGAAAACACCCCCCCCTTGCGCCCGGTGACGACATTGCCGGAAAGCCGCCCAGGCTCGGAATTGAACACCACCCGCGCGCCGCGGGCCTCGGCCTCGATCACTGCCCGGCCCTCAGGGCTGCCAATTTCCTCATCGCCGGTGAAGAGCCCCACCATCGGCCCCGGCGCGCCGCCGAATTTATGAAACGCCGCCAGCATGAACATATTCAACACGATGCCCGACTTCATGTCGGAGACGCCCGGCCCATAGGCGCGGCCGCCCTCAATGCGGAAGGGCCGGCGCTCAGGCTCGCCTTTCGGAAACACCGTATCGCGGTGGCCCATCAGCACGATATTGCGCGGCGCATTGCCCGCCGGTGCCGCATCGCTGCCCACAAAGGCGCGCAGGCAATCGCCATGGCGCTCGCCCTGCACCGCCTCCACCACGATGCCCTGCCCTTCCAGAAACTCCCGCACCTGCTGCCCCACAGCATCCACGCCAGCCTTGTCGTAGCTGCCGCCATCGGTGTTCACCATGCGCTCCAGTGCTGCGAGCATGGCGGGTTGCTGGGTGGCGAGCCAGGCGGTGATTTTGGCCAGTGGGGTTTCGGCGTTCATGGTCTTCTCCAGAGCATTGCTGGCAACAGTGTCAGCCATAAGGGCCGCAAAGGCTACTCCACCCGGCCAATACGGCGCACGGCCGGGATCAGCCGCGCCGCATCCTGCCGGATGAAAGCCTCAAAGGCCGCGCCATCAAGATAGGCCAGCGGGCTGCCGGCTGTGGTCAGCGCGCGCTGCGCATCAACATCCCCGGCAGCGCGGGCGGCAGCGGCGCGGATTTGCTCGCGCAGCGCGGCCGGCGTGCTGGCCGGCACAAAAAGCCCGGCCCAGATCAGGTAGAGCACATCCGGATAGCCCGCCTCGGCCATGGTCGGCACATCGGGCAGGCCGGGCACGCGGGTGGCCCCGGTGGTGGCCAGCGCCCGCAGCCTTCCGGCCTGAATATGCTGCATCACCGGCCCGGTGCCGCTCGCCAGGGCCTGCACCGTGCCGCCCAGCAGCGCCGTCAGCGCCGGGCCGCCGCCCTGGAAGGGGACATGCAGCATATCGATGCCCGCCGCGGCGGTGAACATCGCCATGGGCGTGTGCAGCGCCGAGAAATTGCCGGCCGAGGAATAGCTGATGGCGCCGGGGCGGCGCTTCGCATCGGCCACCAACTCGCCCAGGTTGCGCCATGGCGAGGCGGCGGGCACGACCAGCACCGTGGGGTCCGCCGTCACCCGGGCGATGGGCGCCAGTTGGTCGATTTCATATTGCGCCACGCGGCCATGGATGCGGTCGGCCTCGGGCAGGATGAGCATGGAACTCAGCGCCATCAGCACCGTCAGCCCATCGCCGGGCGCGCGGGCGACAAAGGCATTGCCCAGCCCGCCCGAGGCACCGGGGCGGTTCACCACCGGCACCGGCGCGCCGATCACCCGCTCCAGCGCCGCCGCAAAGGGCCGGCCAGAGACATCCGCCTGCCCGCCGGGGGGGAAACCCACCACCATCGTCACGCTGCGCCCGCCCGGCCAGGGTGGCATCTGCGCCTGCAAGCCGCCCAAGGCCACGCCCCCCGCAACCGCTACACCCGCCAATAAACGGCGACGAACCAACATAATTCGGCGAGGATTGCGCATTTTTTTGTGCAGCCTGTTTTGGGGTTGGAGGGGCCGGGACGTTCGGAGGGAGAGAGTAGGGTTGGGGCTGTTTAGCGGGGCGGGACGTTCGGAGGGAGAGAGTAGGGTTGGGGCTGTTTAGCGGGGCGGGACGTTCGGAGGGAGAGAGTAGGGTTGGAGCTGTTTAGCGGGCCGGGACGTTCGGAGGGAGAGAGTAGGGCTGGGGCTGTTTAGCGGGCCGGGACATTCGGAGGGAGAGAGTAGGCGCGCGCGCCCCTTGCCTAGCGAACGGTATTCTCCAATACGCCAATCCCCGTCACCGAAATCCGCACCACATCGCCGCGATGCATGAACACCGGCGGGTTAAGGCCAATGCCCACCCCCGCCGGGGTACCGGTGGCAATCACATCGCCCGGCTCCAGCGTGATGGCGGCCGAAATCGCCTCGATCAGGGTGGGAATATCAAAGATCAGGTCACTGACAGGGGCGTGCTGCCGCTGGGTGCCATTCACCCAGGTGGTGAGTTCCAACTTGGCGGGGTCGGGCACCTCATCGGCGGTCAGAATGGCTGGGCCCATCGGGCAGAAAGTGTCCAGACCCTTGCCCAGCACCCATTGCGAATGCCGCTTCTGCAAATGCCGCGCGGTGACGTCGTTCACGATGGTATAGCCAAAGACGTGGTCCAGCGCCTGCGCCTTGGAAATCCCACGCCCCCCCTTGCCGATCACGAAGGCCAATTCGCCCTCGAAATCCAGGCCGCCGGTGGGGTCCATATCGGCCAAAATATCCTCGCCAGTGGCGATGATGCTGGTATGCGGCTTGGAGAACACCACCGGAAACGGCGGCACTACATTGGCCGCCCCGCCATCAAAGCCGGAACCGGCGAATTCCTTCGCATGCTCATGATAATTCTTGCCGACGCAAAACACATTCTTCGGCGGGCGGGGAATGGGGGCGTGTAACTTCGCACCAACCGCGATAGGCGCGCTGGCGAGTTCGCCTTGAGCAATCGGGAGCCAGATATCGGCGTTCCCAATGACCGTCAGCATGTCGGTGGGGAAGCCCCCACGGTTTGCTCCGATATCGCGAACTTGCCCTGATTGATCCATCGCGCCGACGCGGCGACCGGAAGCGTCAGAAAAAGTGACCAGGCGCATGCGAGTCCCCGCGAGTTTTTGTGACGGCCGCGTTAAGCAGTTTCGTCGCGGGCGCGCTACCCCTCCAGGCGGATGTTGTTGTCGCGGATCAACCGGCCCACCCGGGCGCGCTGCTCGGCCAGAAAATCGGCCATGGCGGCAGGGCCGCCAGCCACAATCTCCATGCCCAGCAGGGCGTGGCGGTCGCGCACCATGGGGTCGGCCAGGCCCAGTGCCGCGGCATCGGCATGGCGCTGCACGGCAGCCGCCGGCGTGCCGGCCGGGGCGAAAAGCCCCAGCCATTCATTGATCGCAAACCCGTCATAGCCCTGCTCGATCATCGTCGGCACCTCGGGGAAGGCCGGAATGCGATGCGGCGTGGTCACCGCCAATGCCCGCAGCTTGCCATCACGCACCTGCGGCGCGGCGAGCGGGGTGGTGTTAAAGGTGAACAGCGTCTCCCCCGCCAACAAGCCGGGGATGGATTGCGACGAAGCGCGGTAAGGCACATGCGTCACCTGGAGGTTTTCCCGCGCGGTGAACATCACCGCGGCCAGATGAGAGACAATGCCAATCCCCGTGCTGGCATAAGCCTCGCGCCCCGGATTGGCCCGCAAATGGGCAACAAGATCAGCCACACTACGAAACGGCGTCTCACTGCGCACCACCAGCAGATTGGGCAGCAGCGCAAACACCGTCACAGGCACAAAAGCGGTCAGATAGTCAAAGGACAACCCGCGCATGAGAAATGGATTGGAGACCTGCCCCGCCGCGTCAAACAGCAGCGTATGCCCATCCCCCGCCGCCTGCGCCACCGCCGCAGCACCAATCGAACCCGATGCGCCAGAGCGATTCTCAATCACCACGCTCTGCCCCAGCGCGGTTTGCATATGCGGCGCCACCAGGCGCAGCGAGGCATCGGCCGCGCCACCGCCGGGCCAGCCGGCCACGATGCGCACCGGGCGGCTGGGCGCCCAGGCTTGCGCCAAGGCAGGGGTGGCGAGGCTGAGAAGGGCGAGGCTGCGGCGGGTGATCATGCCCCCCCTATGCGACAGGCCGGCGCATCAATCCAGCCGGATATTCTCCGCGGCGATCAAGCCAGACATCATTGCCCGCTCCTCGGCCAAAAAGGCGGCCAGCGCCGCCGGGCCTTGCGCCTGGGGCTGCAGGCCCAAATCGGCCAGGCGCGACTGAATCCCCGGCTCGGCCATGGCGCCAGCGGCGGCCTCGGCCAGGCGGGCCACCACCGGCGCCGGGGTTTGCGCCGGGGCATGCAGCGCCAGCCAATCCATCATCGAAAAGCCCGCAAACCCCTGAGCGGCCACAGGAACAATCTCCGGCAGAGCCAAGGCCGGCAACGGGGAGGAGGCCGCCAGCGCCCGCAGCCGCCCCTCACGCAACAGCGCCGCCGTGAGCGCGACCGAGGAAAAGCCAAACAAGGTCTCGCCGCGCAACTGCGCCGTGATCTGATCAGCACCACCACGATAGGGCACATGGGTGCCGGCAATGCCCGCCCGGCGCAGCAGCAACGCGCCGGCCAAATGGGTGCGGCTGCCCACCCCCACACTGCCATAGGCCGCCGGCTCGGCCCGGGCGCGGGCGAGCAATTCGGCCAGCGTGGTGATGCCCGATTCGGCCAGCACCACCAGCACCAGCGGCAGCGTCGCCAATAGGGTGATGGGGGCAAAGCCGGTCACATAATCAAAGCCCAGGCCGCGCATGAGATAGGGGTTCACCGCCTGCCCACCGCTATCGAGCAGAATGGTATGGCCATCGGCCGGCGCGCTGGCCACGAAGCCCGATCCCACCGCACCCGCCGCACCGCTGCGATTTTCCGGCACCACCGGCTGGCCCAGCCGCGCCGCCAGCAAAGGCGCAATCAGCCGCCCCAGCACATCGGTGCTGCCGCCCGGCGGAAAGGCGATGATGAGGCGAATGGGCCGCGAGGGCGCCCATTGCGCCCGGGCAGCGCCGGCCAAGGGCATGGCCAAAAGGGAACGACGGAACATGACCCCTATCTAAGCCACGCCGTGTCCGGCGGCGAGGGTCAGTTCGGCTGCTGAAAGACGAATCGCTGGGGGAAAAAAGACCGAGGGGCTTTGCCCCTCGAGCACCCCAGCAGGGTTGTTCAGCAGCCTGCCGGACCCTTTGTTTTGCCGCATTTCCCGGGTCGCCTCGCCAAGCCAAGCCAAGCCACGAGGCTTGAAAATACTTTAGGCCTGAAGCCCCTCAGCCCTGATCACCTCGCCCATGCGCTGCCTTTGCTGGGCCAGAAAAGCAGCAAAATCCTCCGGCCCGCGGGCGCGTGGGATCAGCCCCAGCAGTTGGAAACGCGCCGCCAGCGCCGGGCTGTGCATCGCCTCTGCCGCTGCCTCGGCCATGCGGGCGATCATGGCCGTCGGCGTGCCGCTGGGCGCTGAAATCTGATGGAAATCCACCATGTCAAAGCCCGGCATGCCCTGCTCGGCCACGGTACTGACATTGTCATAGCCAGGGATGCGCTCGGCCGAGGAGGCAGCAATGGCAGTGAGCCGGCCCTCGGCCAGCAGCGGCGCCGGCACTGCCAGCGTCGAGAAGGCGAAGAGCGTCTCGCCGGTGAGCATCGCCGTCATCTGCTGCGCGCCGCCGCGATAGGGAATATGCTGCGCCTCCGTGCCCGCGCGGCGCATCAGCAGCGCGCCCGAGAGATGCGCCCCGGTGCCGGTGCCTGAGGAGCCATAGCTCTCCCGCCCCGGATTGGCCCGCAAATGCGCCACCAGCCGGGCCAGGGTGTTGTGCGGGCTATCGGCGCGCACCATCAGCACCGAGGGCAGCAGGGTGAGCTGCGTCACCGGCGCGAGGGCCCGCTCATATTCAAAGCCCAGGCCGCGCATCAGGAACTGGTTGGTCGCAGCCCCCCCGGCATCGAGCAGCCAAGTATAGCCATCAGCCGGCGCCTGGGCGGCGGCGGCGGCGCCCAGCGCGCCATTGGCGCCGCCGCGATTCTCGATCACCACCGGCTGGCCCAGAACACGCTCGATGGTCGGCGTGATAAGCCGCGCCACCACATCGGTGCTGCCCCCGGGCGGGAAGGAGACGATCATGCGCAGCGGCCGCACCGGCCAGGCCTGCGACAAGGCAGGCGTGGCCAGGGTAGGCGTGGCAAGGGCAGCCAGAATGGTGGTGCGGCGTGTTGGCATGTCTCTCTCCGAGTTTTGCGGCATGATGCCGCCATGGCCGAACCACGTCACCTGGAAAGCGATCTTTTTGGCGCAACCGCCGAAGCCGTGCGGGCACCGCGTGCCGGCCCCCGCCCGCTGGCCGATAGGCTGCGCCCGGCCAACCTCGATGAGGTGGTGGGCCAAGAGGCGCTGCTGGGCCCCGCAGGTGCGCTGCGGGCGATGCTGGCGCGCAGCTCGCTGCCCAGCCTGATCCTCTGGGGCCCGCCTGGCGTGGGCAAGACCACCATCGCCCGGTTATTGGCCGAGGCGGCGGGGCTGCATTTCCACGCCATCTCCGCCGTCTTCTCCGGCGTGGCCGATCTCAAAAAGGCCTTTGAAGAGGCCGGGCGGCGGCGCGGCCGCACCCTGCTCTTCGTCGATGAGGTGCACCGCTTCAACCGCGCCCAGCAGGATGGGTTTCTGCCCTTTGTCGAGGATGGCACCATCACCCTGGTTGGCGCCACAACGGAAAATCCCAGCTTCGCACTCAACGGCGCGCTGCTGTCACGCTGCCAGGTGCTGGTGCTGACCCGGCTCGATGAGGCGGCACTCGAAGGCCTGCTCACCCGCGCCGAGGCGCTGGAAGCCCGCCCCCTGCCCCTCACGCCAGAGGCCCGCGCCGCCTTATGCGCCATGGCCGATGGCGATGGCCGCTACCTGCTGAACCTGGCCGAGCAATTGCTCGCCATCCCCCCCGGCGCGGCGCTGGATCTGGCCGCCCTGCAAAGCCTGCTCGCCCGCCGCGCCGCACTCTACGACAAGGACCGCGAGGAGCATTTCAACCTCATCTCCGCCCTGCATAAATCCATGCGCGGCAGCGACCCGGATGCCGCACTCTACTGGTTCGCCCGCATGCTGACCGGCGGCGAGGACCCGCGCTACATCGCCCGCCGCCTGCTGCGCTTCGCCGCCGAGGATGTGGGTGCTGCCGACCCCCGCGCCCTGCCGCTCGCCATCGCCGCCTGGGAAAGCTACGAACGCCTGGGCAGCCCCGAGGGCGAATTGGCCCTCGCCCAATTGGTGCTGCATCTGGCCACCGCGCCCAAATCCAACGCCGTCTATAAGGCCTTCGGTGCGGCGATGCGCGCGGCCAAGGAAACCGGCTCGCTCATGCCCCCCGCCCATATCCTCAATGCGCCGACCAAGCTCATGAAGGAACTCGGCTATGGCGGCGGCTACCAATACGACCACGACGCAGAAGATGCTTTCTCCGGCCAGAATTATTTCCCCGATGGCATGGCCCGGCAAAGCTTCTACACCCCCACCGACCGCGGCGCCGAGGCCGCGATAGGCGAACGCATGGCACGGTGGAACGCGGCAAGGAGAAAGCGATGAGCGTATTTCTGGTGGGTTTGGGCGGCGCGCTCGGCTCGGTGCTGCGCTACTGGATTGGCCTCGCGATGAACACGCCGGGCTTTCCCTGGGGCACGCTGGGGGTGAATATCCTTGGCAGCGGCGTCATCGGCGTGCTGGCCGGGCTGGGGGTTTCCGGCAATTTCCGGCTTTTTCTGATCACCGGAGTGCTGGGCGGTTTCACCACCTTCTCGGCCTTCTCGCTGGAGACCGGCCTCTTGCTCGAACGCTCGCCCTGGCTGGGCGCTGGCTATGTGCTGGCCTCGGTGGGGCTGGGCCTCTTGGCCTTCTTCCTGGCCTGGCAGGCGGTGCGGGGAGGCTAGCCCCCCGCACCATTGCAAGGCGCTTACTTCTTGCTGCCGCGCGCTTCGATCACGGCGGCCTTGGCGGCCACCTGCATCAGGCCAACCTCGTTCGAGATGGTCACCAGCTTGAAGCCCATCTTGATCATCTTATTGGCATAGGCGGCGGTGCCATTGTGCAGACCAGCAGCCTGGCCGCGCTTCTTGGTCTCCTTCAGCAACCGCTTGTAGATCGCCATGATCTCGGGCTCTTCGCGGTCCAGCTTCGGCTCCATGCCGAGCGAGAAGCCGAGGTCAGACGGGCCCACGTAAATGCCATCAACGCCCGGAACATCGAGAATGGCCTCCAGATTATCGAGCGCGGTCTGCGTCTCGATCATCGGGATCACCAGAATCTCGTCATTTGCGGTCTTCTGGTAGTTGCCCGAGCTGCCATAGCTGCCAGCACGGATCGGGCCATTGCTGCGCGTGCCCTTGGGCGGATACTTGCTGTACTGCACCAGGGCGCGGGCTTCTTCGGCGGTGTTCACCATCGGGCAGATCACGCCATAGGCGCCGGCATCGAGCACCTTGCCGATGATGCCAGGCTCCAGCCAGGGCACGCGCACCATGGGGGTGACATTGTGCGGCTGCATGCCCTGGAAGCACGCCACGCAGCTCTGATAATCCTGCACGCCATGCTGCATATCGACAGTCACGCTGTCCCAGCCGCATTGGGCATACATCTCGGCCGAGAAGGCCGAGGGGATGGCCAGCCAGCCATTCACCACCGCCTTATTGGCCGCCCACATTTCTTTCACTTTATTCGCCATGCGCTTTCTCCTGATCATCGAACGCTGCGCAAGACGCTAGGACCCGCCGCGCGGCGCATCAATCCCCCGGGCGGATTCCCGCCGCCGCAATAACGCCGCGGAATTTTTCCAGCTCCGCCCGGTTGAAGGCGGCAAACTCGGCCGCATTGCGATAGACGATGGGGGTGGCCAGGCGAGAAAAACCCTCCACCACCGCGGGCACCCGCAGCGCCTCGGCGCAGGCGGCATCCACGCGGGCGATGAATTCCGGCGCCACGCCAGCCGGCGCATAAATCCCCGACCAGATGGAATAGACCAGATCATGGCCCTGCTCGCGCAGCGTGGGCGTCTGCGGGAATTCCGCCACCCGGCTCTCGGCGAAGATCGCAACCGGGTGCAGGTTATTGGCCCGCAGCGTGCCGGGCTGATCGGCGAAGATGGATGTATCGCCGCGCATCAGCGAGACAATGGCCTCGGCATTGCCGCGAAACGGGATATGGGTCATCGCCACCCCCGCGCTGCGGGCGAGCGCCACAGTCGCAATATGGGGCATGCTGCCGGGGCCGGTGGAGCCGTAATTGAAGGCACCGCCCGCCGCGCGCGCGCGCGAAAGCACCTCGGCCAGGCTGCGCGGCCCGCCAGGGGCGGACATCATCACCACCGGCGTATCGGCGATCTGGCAGATCGGCACCAGGTCACTCGGCCGATAGGGCAGATCAGCGCGGAAATTCGGCTGGATGACCATGGCGCCGATCGGGCTGAGCAGCAGCGTGGTGCCATCCGGCCGCGCCCGCGCCGCCTCCGCCGCGCCAATACCACCCGCCGCACCAATCGAATTGCGGATGAGCACTTGGGTGCCCAGGCGCTGCGACAATTCGGGCGCCAGCAGCCGCCCCATCAAATCCGACGGCCCGCCGGCGACGAAATTGACGATGAGGGTGATTGGCGCCTGAGCATGCGCGGGCAGCGCCACCGCCATGCACAGCATGGCCAGCCATAGGATACGCATTGGGTTTCCTCCGTTTTGACAGAGGCTAGCCAAGCGCGGGGCTGAAATGCAACGACCAAGTATAGGCGCGCCCCCATGCCAGGATTAGCCTGGGCCCATGTGGAATGTCGCATCCGAAACCGCCCCCCTGCGCGAGGTGCTGGTCTGCCCGCCCACCCATTACCGGTGGATACCCACCAATAGCATCGTCCGCCGCGTGCTGGAGGAGGGCGGCCAGCCGCCCACCGCGGCCCAACTCGCCGCCCAGCATGGCGAATTGGTGGATGCGCTGCAGCAGGGTGGCGCACGGGTGCATATGCTCGCCCCCGAACCCCATTTGCCCTATATGGCCTATACCCGCGACCAGAGCGTGATGACGCCCTGGGGCGCTGTGCTCTGCCAATTGGAACGCCCGCAGCGGCGCGGCGAATACGCCGCCCTGCACCGCTTCTATGATGGCAATTTCTGGCGCCTCTCCTCCGCCGGCACGCTGGAGGGCGGCGATATCCATATCATCCGCCCCGGCCTCGCCCTCATCGGCCATAGCGGCGGGCGCACCGATGAGGCCGGCGCCAACCAACTCGCCTGCTGGCTGCGCGCCGAGGGCTGGGAGGTGCGCCTCGAACGCTTTGACGAGCATTTCCTGCATCTCGATGTGCTGTTCTGCATGGCAGCACCCTCCCTCGCCGTCGCCTGCACCGAGGTGCTCGATCCAGGCTTCATCGATTGGCTCACCGGCCATGGCATCCGCGTGCTGCCCGTCACCTATACCGAGGCGATGCGCCTGGGCTGCAATATTCTGGCGCTGGGCGATGAGAGGGTGATCTCGGCGCGCGAATCCACCCGCCTCAACGCCGCCCTGCGCGCCGAGGGCCTCACGGTGCTCGACCCCGCCCTGTCACTCTTCACCCTGGGCGGCGGCGGCCCGCATTGCCTGACCTGCCCCTTGCTGCGGGAGTGATCAGCGGTCGGTATTGCCACCCAAGCCGGTGGTGGTCATGCCACCAAAGCCGGCGACATTGGGCACCGGCACCGCAACCCAACCATTCTCAAGATCCAGCCGCTCAATCTCATCACGCAGGGCGGTGGTGGCGATGGCGGCCTGGGGCAGCCCGCCCATATCGGCCAGCCGGCCCAGCGGTGGCAGGCCGCCGGGGCTGACCACAGGGGCGATGGCCGCTTGGGCCGCCGCATCATCGCCACGGCGCAAGGCGCGGCTGGTGGCCAGCAGCGCCTCCACCGCACGGGCGGGCGGCACCGTCTCGGCCATGCCCAGCGCCGCACGGGTCTCGCGCCGGGCGCCGATCATCTCAAAGCGCACCCCCTGCGACACCGGCGCCAGGGCGCGCTCACGCTCCAGCGCATCGGTGATGTATTCCAGCCGGGCGAGTGCCAGCGCCATCTCGGCCGGCCGGCCATTGAGGCCGATGCCACGGTCGCCAAAGGCGCGCACCAGCGCCCCCGGCCCACCGCGAATCGGATCGCCCCCCGCATCCAGCCCAGCCGGTGGCGAGGCCGGCCGCTGCCGCAGCTCATCGCAGCCGCCAAGGATGGCCAGCAGGGCGAGAAAGGCTAGGCGCTGTCGCATCGCGTGTTCCTTGGATTGGGCTCAGTTCCGGCCGCTGCTATCGCCGCCGGGTTGCGAATTGATGCGCTCCTGCTCGATGCGCAAATGCTCGCGCTCGGCCATCGCCGTGGCCTCGGCAGTGCGGGGCCAGGGGCCCATCGCGGCCAGGCGGCGGAGGGTTTCGCCCCCATTGCTGAAGACCGCCGGGGCGAGGGCGCGCTCGGCCGCCGCATTGTCACCCGCCGCCAGCGCGCGCGAGGCAGCATAAAGGCCATTGACCACCAGCTGCGGATTGGCGCCTTCAACAATGCCCAGCGCCGCATGCATCTCCCGCCGCGCCGCCGCCATTTGCTGGTTCACGGTGGGGCTGGAGCCGTAGCGCGCATCATGCGGCAGGCTGACGGCGAGGAATTCAACATTGGCCGCCGCCCGCGCGGCGATGGCGGGCGTGGCCAAGCCACCGGGATTGTTGAAGGCATAGGCGGTGCTGAAAATCGCCCCCCGCGTCGGGTCCGCAGCGCCCAATGTGGCGTCATAGGGCAACGACGCGCTGGGCGAGAGCGGCCCGCAGCCGATCAGCGGCAGCAGCAGGGCCAGGGTGGTGATGAAGCCGCGCATAAAGCTCTCCCTCTTCTAACCCTGATATGTTGCCGCGCCCGCCCGATGCTAGACCACGCCGCGTTCAGATGAATGCACGCCGCGCGGTACAGCCGTTATTGAGAGGATGATCGCGCGTTCACGGCGATTTCGCGTCAACGCATCATGCTCCCAGGTCAGGCCAGCGATGCCCGATGCCGGCCCGATAATTCAACGTAATGCGTCGCCGTGCGGTCAAAACCCGCCCGCGCTTCCGGCGTGAGCACCCGCACCAGCTTGGCCGGATTGCCCATCCACAATTCCAGCCGGCCGATGCGCTTGCCAGGCGGCAGAACCGAGCCCGCGGCCAGCACACCGCCCTCCTCCACCACCGCATCATCCAGCACCGTCGCCCCCATGCCGACAAAGGCGCGGTGTTCGAGGGTACAGGCATGGATGATGGCGGCATGGCCCACCGTCACATCATCACCGATGCGGGTGGGCTGATGGGCAGCATTGACGTGGATGATCGTGCCATCCTGAATATTGGTGCGCGCGCCGATCAGGATGAAATTGGTATCGCCCCGCAGCACGCAATGATACCAGATATTGGTCTGCGCGCCGATGGTAACATCGCCGATCAAGGCCGCGGTGGGCGCCACCCAGGCGGAGGCATCCACCACGGGCAGCTTGCCTTCGAAGGGATAAAGCGGACCGTGGCTCATGCTGCCAACCTCGTCTCAACGGCGACGCCCAGCATCAGCCCCAGATTTTGCACCGCCGCCCCCGAGGCGCCCTTGCCCAGATTGTCATAGCGCGCGACCAGCAGCGCCTGGCGCAGCTGCTCATTGCCATAGACCCGCAATTCGATCTGGTTGGTGTTGTTCAGCGCCTGGGGCTCCAGCCGGTCCTTGGCGTCACCGCTGATCACCCGCACATAATCGCTGCCGGCGTGATGGGCTGCGAGGCAGGCCAGGATATCGGCCACCGTCACCGACCCCGGCAGCGCATCGAGATGCAGCGGAATGCTGTCCAGCATGCCCTGGGCGTAATCGGCCACGCTGGGGATGAAGATCGGCCGCCGCGTCAGGCCGGAATAATGCTGCAACTCGGGCACATGCTTATGCTCAAAGCCCAGGCCATAAAGCTCGAAATCATTGCCCTGCCGGGCCTCATATTCCGCGATCATCGCCTTGCCGCCGCCGGTATAGCCGGAGACCGCATTCACGCTGATCGGGAAATCGGCCGGGATGATCCCCGCCGCCACCAGCGGGCGGAGGAACAGGATGGGGCCGGTGGGGTAGCAGCCAGGCACCGAAACGCGCGGGGCCACCGCAATGGCCGCTGCCTGCGCCGGAGAAATCTCCGGCAGGCCATAAACCCAGTCGGGATGGATGCGATGCGCGGTGGAGGCATCGATAATGCGCGGCGCCCGCTGCCCCAGGCTTGCGGCCATGGCGGCACTCTCGCGCGCCGCGACATCGGGCAGGCAAAGGATGAGCACATCCACCTCGGCCATCAGGGCGCGCTTGGCGGCCTCGTCCTTGCGCAGCGCATCGGGCAGCGAACGCAGCGCGATATGCGGCAGTCGGGCGAGACGCTCGCGGATTTGTAGGCCCGTCGTGCCGGCTTCGCCGTCGATGAAGACGCTGTGGGTCATGGCTTGCTCCTCGGTCGGGATGGTGGGTCGATGGTGGTGCAAAAGCAAGAAGGGCGGGCCCTTGCGGACCCGCCCTTCTGATGTCTCGCCATGCGGCGGGCGCAAAGCCCGTCCGCGAGGGCTTAGCGCTTGCTGAACTGGAAGCTACGTCGGGCCTTCATCTTGCCGTACTTCTTGCGCTCGACCGAGCGGCTGTCGCGCGTCAGGAAGCCGGCCTTCTTCAGAATGCCGCGCAGATCGGGCTCGTAATTCACCAGGGCGCGGGAAATACCATGGCGCACGGCGCCGGCTTGGCCGGAGAGACCGCCGCCGACCACGGTGCAAACCACGTCAAACGCCTGATAGCGATCGGCCACCAGGAAGGGCTGGGTGATGATCATGCGCAGCACGGGGCGGGCAAAATACTGGCTGGCCGGCTTGTCATTGACCGTGATGGTGCCCTTGCCGGGCTTCACCCAGACGCGGGCCACGGCGTTCTTGCGGCTACCGGTGGCGTAGCTGCGGCCCTGCGGGTCGCGCTTGGGCTCGCGCTTGATGGCGGCTTCCATCACGGCGGCGGCCGGCGTGCCGGCGACCATCGTCTTGAGGTCAGCCAGGGAGGAGGAGACTTGTTCGCTCATCGGACGCTCAACCAATCTTGTTCTTGCGGTTCATGGCGCCGACATCCAGCGCCACCGGCTGGGCACCGGCATGGGGGTGCTCAGCGCCGGTATAGACATGCAGGTTTTTCATCTGCTTGCGGCCAAGCGGCCCGCGGGTGATCATCCGCTCCACCGCCTTCTCGATCACCGAGGTGGGGTGGTTGCCGGCCAGGCGCTCGGCCAGCGAACGGCCCTTGATGCCGCCAGCGAAGCCGGTGTGCCAATAAAACACCTTCTGCTCGGCCTTATTGCCCGTCACCCGGATCTTGTCGGCATTGATGATGACCACATGGTCACCGCAATCGACATGCGGGGTGAAGGTGGGCTTGTGCTTGCCGCGCAGCCGATTGGCCACGATGGTGGCAAGGCGGCCAAGAACGAGGCCATCGGCATCGACCAAGATCCAGCCCTTCTGGACATCGGCCGGCTTGATGGAAGTGGTCTGGGTTTGAAGCATTGAACTTTCGCCTGAGCAGATAGGATGGCGCGATATGCCGGGCGCAGGCCTGCAGGTCAAGCGGAAACTGGGATTTTTTGCTGTGGTAACATAATACCGCAACGCCTGGGCTGCCGATCAATCCGGCAGGAATGCCGCGCGCTGCACGGCGCAATCCCAGTATTCCATACTCTCATCCCACAATGCGGCCCGGCCGGCTCGGCGGGTTTCGCGCGCCTCCTGGCGAGGGGTGGCGAGCGCCTGAATCATAGCGGCCGGCGGTCCATGAAAGAGCGCGCCTCACCCGCCATTGACATCAAGCGTCACCTCACTCGGTCATAAGGCCACCCGCCCAGCCAAGAATACAATATATTCCAGACATGTCATTGCCAAGGCAACGCCGCCATGTCTCAGCCCAAAGCCCCCCAGCACCCACCAGGGTGACGAACCCCGCCTTCTGCCCCAAAATACCGCCATGAACGACACACCGCCCCCCGCCCCGCACGGCCTAGGCCGCAACGCCGCCAATTATGGCGACCGCGAATTCGCCCTCTACCTCCGCCGCAGCTTCGCCGCCTCCATGGGCTATTCCAAGGACGCCCTCTCGCGCCCCGTGGTCGGCATCGTCGATACCGCGAGCGACCTCAACAATTGCCACCGCTCCGTGCCCGATCTGATTGAGGCGGTGAAGCGCGGCGTGATGCTCTCCGGCGGCCTGCCCATGGCCTTCCCCACCATCAGCCTGTGCGAGCCCTTCCTCACCCCCTGCTCCATGCATTACCGCAACCTCATGGCGCTCGACACCGAGGCAATGGTGGCGGCCCAGCCAATGGACAGCGTCGTCCTCGTCGGCGGCTGCGACAAAACGGTGCCGGCCCAACTCATGGCCGCCGTCTCGGCCGATGTGCCCGCGGTGATGCTCGTCACCGGCCCGATGAGCGCCAATCGCTACCAGGGTGAGCGCCTGGCCGCCTGCACCGATTGCCGGCGCTACTGGGCGCGCTACCGCTCGGGCGATGTCTCCGAAGAGCGCATCAATGAGGTCGAAAACGCCCTCGCCGTCACTGCCGGCACCTGCGGCGTCATGGGCACCGCCAGCACCATGGCCTGCCTGGTTGCCACACTCGGCTTCATGCCGCTTGAAGGTGCCAGCGCACCGGCGGTGCATTCAGACCGTCTGCGCATCGCCGAGGAGGCCGGCCGCCTGGCCATGGGCCTCAAAATCCGCCCCTCGGAAATCCTCACCATCGAGGCGGTGGAGAACGCCATGCGCGTGCTGCTCGCGCTCGGCGGCTCCACCAATGCGCTGGTGCATTTGGCCGCTATCGCCGGCCGTGCCGGGCTGCGGGTGGACCTCAAGCGCCTCGATGCAATGAGCGACGAAACCCCGGTGCTGGTCGACCTCAAACCCACCGGCGAAGGCTATATGGAAGACTTCCACTTCGCCGGCGGCATGCGCGCCCTACTGTGGGAAATCCGCGACCTGCTGCACCTTGATGCCCGCGACGTCTATGGCAAAACCCTGGCCGAGCGCATCGGCGACGGCACCCATTTCGTGGACCGTCAGTATATCAAGGCACGGGAAAACCCGGTCTCGCCCGTCGGCGGCTTGGTGGCGCTATTCGGTTCGCTCGCCCCCGATGGCGCCATCCTCAAACGCTCCGCCGCCACCGAATCCCTCTTCGAGCATGAGGCCGAATGCATGGTCTTCAACGGCGTCGAGGACCTCGCCGCGCGTATCGATGACGAGGCGCTCGATGTGAACGCCAACACCATCATGATCCTGAAAAACGCCGGCCCCCTCTCCCCCGCCGGCATGCCCGAGGCCGGCTACCTGCCCATCCCGAAAAAGCTCGGCCGTCAGGGCGTGGAGGACATGGTGCGGATGAGCGATTGCCGCATGTCCGGCACCGCCTTCGGCACCGTGGTGCTGCATATCGCCCCCGAGGCCGCGGCCGGCGGCCCGCTCGCCTTTGCCGAAACCGGTGACCGCATCCGCCTCTCCGTCAAACACCGCAGCCTCGACCTGTTGGTGGATGAAGCCACAATCGCCGCCCGCCGCGCCGCCTGGTCCCCCGCCCCCGCCCCCAAGCGCGGCTGGGATCGGCTGGTGCATGAGCAGGTGATGCAGGCGCCCGATGGGGCCGATCTGCGCTTCCTGCGTGCCGATGGTGGCTGAACGCGTCGCCATTATCGGTGCCTCCGGGCGCTCGGGCGCGGCCTTGGCCCGGGCGCTGCCGGGCTGCATCCCGGTGGTGCGCGATGCCCAGCGCTGGGCGGCCACCGCCCTGGCCCTGGCGCCGCGCATCGCCGATATCCAACAGCACGATGCGCTGCGCCGGGCGCTGGCAGATGCCACGCATATCATCTCCACCGCCCATGCCCGCCATGCCGGGGCGGTCATCGCCGCCAGCCCGCCTGGAGCGCGGCTGGTCTTCCTGGGCAGCACAAGGCGCTTCTCGCGCTGGCCCGATGCGCATGGCGATGGCGTGCGCGCGGGTGAGGCCGCCTTCCTGGCCAGCGGCCGGGCGGGCGTCATGCTCCACCCCACCATGATCTATGGCGCCGAGGGCGAGAACAACGTCCAGCGCCTGGCCGCCCTCATGCGCCGCCTGCCCATCCTGCCGCTGCCCAATGGCGGCGCCAGCCTGGTGCAGCCCATCCATCAATCGGATGTGAGCGCCTGCGTGCTGGCCGCGCTGCATGGCAGCGCGCAAGGTGCCATCACCATCGCCGGCCCCGAGGCGATGACCTATGCCGCCTTCTGCGCCGCCATCGCCCAAGCCTGCGGCCTGCGCCCGCGCCCGGTGCTGCCGCTGCCGGCCTGGGCGCTGATGGCCGCCAGCCCCCTCACCCGCCTGCCCGGCCTGCCGCGCATCGGCCCCGACGAAATCCGCCGCCTGACCGAGGACAAGGCCTTCGACATCACCATGATGCGCGAGACCCTGGGGATTTCGCCTATGCCGCTGGCAGAAGGTCTTCGCCAGACGTTTCGGCCTTTTTCTCCTTGAGCCGGCGGCGCAGCGCGCAAAGCCCCACCACGCCCGCCGCCCCAGCCACGGCGCCCGCGGTGAAGGCACCGCTCACCACCACATGCGCCACCATCAGCGGCGCAGCCAATGCCTTGAATATCACCGTCGGAACCTTTCTTATCAGGCCATGCAGATGGCTATCATAATCCCACTATCAAGCGCCGCCGGAGCAACCCCATGCCTGTGATCAACCGTATCGCCGAATTCCACCCCGAACTCACCGCATGGCGGCGGGATTTCCACATGCACCCGGAGCTGGGTTTCCAGGAGCACCGCACCGCCGGCATCGTGGCCGAGCGCCTGCGCGCATTCGGCTGTGATGAGGTGGTCACCGGTTTCTCCGGCACCGGCGTCATCGGCATCATCCATGGCCAGGGCGGGCCGAATGGCCGCGCCATCGGCCTGCGCGCCGATATGGATGCCCTGCCGGTGGAAGAACTGACCGGCGCCGCCTGGGCCTCGCAAACCCCGGGCAAAATGCATGCCTGCGGCCATGACGGCCACACCACCATGCTGCTCGGCGCCGCCCGCTACCTGGCGGAGACGCGCAATTTCTCAGGCTCGGTCGTGCTCATCTTTCAGCCGGCCGAGGAAAATGCCGGCGGCGCCGGCGTCATGGTCAATGACGGTATTTTTGAGCGCTTCCCGGTCAGCCGCGTCTTTGGCATGCACAATTGGCCCGGGCTTCCGGCCGGGCAATTCGCCTGGCGCGAGGGGCCGATCATGGCCGCCGTGGCCAATCTGGAGATCAGCCTGCAGGGCCGCGGCGCGCATGGCGCCATGCCGCATGAGGGCGTGGACCCCATCATGGTCGCCGCCGCCATCGTCCAGGGCCTGCAAAGCATCGTGGCGCGCAATGTCGAGCCGGTGGAGGCGGGCGTCATCACCATCGGCCACATCAAGGGCGGCTTCACCCATAATGTGATCCCCGACAGCGTGCACATGCAGGGCACCGCGCGCTGGTTCAAACCCGAGGTGGGGGAGCTGTTGGAGGCCCGCTTCCTGCACCTTGTGCCCACCATCGCCAGCGCCTTTGGTGCCAGCGCCGAATGCAGTTTTGTGCGCTACACCCCGGCCACCATCAATGACCCCGAGAGCACCCAGCTCACCCTCAAAGCCGCCCGCGCCGTGGCCGGCGAGGCGCGGGTCATCCATATGGAAAAACCCACCATGGGCGGCGAGGATTTCGCCTATATGCTGGAGGCCAAGGCCGGCAGCTACATCATGATCGGCGGCGGCCGCACCGATGCCGACCCAGGCCTGCATCACCCGAAATATGATTTCAACGATGAGGTGCTGGCCACCGGCGCCAGCTATTGGTCCACCCTGGCGGAGCAGTTGCTGCCCCGGTGAGCCCCACCGCGAAAAACCTCTTCACCGCCTATTTCCAGGTGGGGATCTCCAGCTTCGGCGGCGCCAATGCCTGGGCGCGCCGCATGCTGGTGGAAAAGCGCGGCTGGCTGACCGACCGTGAATTCGCCGAGCGGCTGGGCCTGGGCCAAGTCCTGCCCGGGCCCAATGCGATGAACACCGCCATCATCGTCGGCCACGGCTTTTGTGGCGTGCGCGGGGCGGCAGCGGCGGTGGCGGGGCTGTTTGCCGGGCCGCTGATTATCCTGTCCATGCTCTGCCTGCTCTATGACCGGTTCGGCCATCTGGGCGTGGTGCGCGGCGCGCTGGCGGGGGTGGCCTCGGCAGCGGCGGGCATGATGCTGGGCACGGCGTTCAAACTGGTGCGCGGCGCCCGGCCTTCGGCGCCGATGGTGGCGATAGGGCTTACAGCACTCGGCCTCGCGCTGTGGCGGCTGCCGCTACCCTGGATCATTCTGGGCCTGGCACCGCTGGGCATTCTCGCCGCCTATCTGGAAGCGCGGCGATGACCGACCTGCTCGCCCTCATGGCCGGCCTGGCCCAGCTTTCCATCATCGCGGTGGGCGGCGGCAGCGCGGTGCTGGGCGATATGCATCGGCTGATCGTCGAGGAGCATGGCTGGATGGATGATGCCAGCTTCGCCCGCAGCTATGCCCTGGCCCAGGCCTCGCCCGGGCCCAATGTGCTGGTGGTGGGCGTGTTTGGCTGGCATGTCGCAGGCCCGCTCGGCCTGCTGGGTGCCACCATCGCCATGTGCGGGCCGGCGGGGCTGCTGGCGCTGGGGTTTTCCACCATGCGCGCCCGGCTGACCGGCGCCATTTGGCTCCGGCGGATTGAGCGCGGCATGGTGCCGGTGGCGCTCGGCCTCGTCACCGCCTCCGCCCTGCTGCTGGGGGAGACGGCACTGGCCACCTGGGGCAATCTGCCGCTGGTGGCCATGGGCCTCACCGCCGCCACGGCGGGCTTCGTGTTTCTGACCAAGGCCTCGCCGCTGTGGATGCTGGGTGGCGGCGCGGTGCTTGGCATTCTGCTTCTGGGGTGACGCATGTTCTATGAACCAAAACACGGCCACGGCCTGCCGCATGACCCGCTGAAGGCGATTGTCGCGCCCCGGCCGATCGGCTGGATTTCCACCCTCGATACGCAGGGGCGGCCCAATCTGGCGCCCTATAGTTTCTTCAACCTGGTCCATACCCGGCCCGCTTTGCTGGCCTTCACCTCGGAGACACTGAAGCACTCCGCCAAGAACGCGATTGAGACGGGTGAATTCGTCTTCAACCTCGCCACCCGCCCGCTCTTCGCGGCGATGAATGCCAGTTCCGGCTCACTGCCCGAGGGGGTGTCCGAATTCGCCGCCGCCGGCATCGCCGAAGCGCCCAGCCGCATGGTCAAGCCGCCCCGGGTCGCGCTCAGCCCCGCCGCGCTGGAATGCCGGGTGACGCAAGCCATGGAGATGACCGATCTCGACGGCCAACCCAGCGGTGGCTGGCTGATCATCGGCCAGGTGGTGGGCGTGCATATCGCCGAGGCGGTGCTGAACAACGGCCATTTTGACGCGGTGGCCGCGCAGACTATCGCCCGCTGCGGCTATCGCGACTATGCCGAGCTGACGGCGCTCTTCGCCGCCCCTCGGCCTGACGACGCTTAATTCCCCGCCCACGCCGCCGCGACCATGCCGAATGACGACGCTCCTCGCCGCTCCTCGGCCTGACGCCGCTACCTGAGCCGCGCCAGCGTCCCCGCCCGCGCCGCCGCGACCATGGCCGCAGCATCCTCGGCCAGCAGCAGCCGCTCGGCCACCAGCTTCGCCGCACTGGCCTGCACCGCCGCAATATAGCTGTCGCCCGGCCAGCGCTCTTCAATCGAGGGGCGCGGGTCGCCCGCGGCCTCGCGCGCGGCGCGGGTGGCGGCGAGCGGCAGCACACTGCCCATATTGGTGCAGAGCGCCCCCTCACCATAACCCGCAGCCCGCGGGTTGAAGCCGGTATAGGTGGCGCGCGGCGCCTCGATCACCGGCAGGCGAATCCCCGCCAGCGCATTGCCGTCAGCATCCACGCGCGGCACCAGAATGGGATAGGTGCCCATCACCCGCGCCGGGTCGGTGGCGGTGTCGAGCAGCGGCGCGGGCGTCAGGCTGGTGGGCAGCACCAGCCCCGGCAAGGCGGTGAAGGCGCTGGCCAGCGAGGGCCCCGCAGCGGCAGGTTCATTACTCGCGAGGCGCCCCAAGGGACCGGCGGGAACCAGCGTCGCATTGGCGACGCTGGGCGTGCGGGAGGCCGGCGGCTCCACCCCATCACGCATCCAGGCCTCCAGCGCCACCATCAGCGCGCGCATGGGTGCCCCGGCCTGCAGCGGGTTCAACGGATTGGCGCAGACCGCGCCGCGCGCCGCCCAGGCATCGGCGGTGGCGTAATGCGGGTGCCCGGTCATCATGTAGGCACGCACCCCGGGCGGCAATGCGACATGGCCGCCGCGCGGGTCGGTGACGGTGAGCGAGCCGCGGGCACCGAAATATTCGAACTCACTATCCGTCTGCATGATCCGCGGGCAGGTGCGGCTGGCCTCGCAGCGGCGCAGCAGCCCATCGGTGCGGTTGGTCAGCGGGTCGGTGGTGTCGGCATAGGTGAAGGGGAATTGGTCGGCCGGGTAGAGACGGTCGGTATGGTCAGAGGGGTTGCGGCCGGGCTGGGCCCAGCGGGCATTGGTGTGGCTGCGGCGGCTGCCGGGGATATGCGGCACCATGCCATCGAAGACGGCGCGGCCCTGGGTATCCTCGTTAAAACCCTGATAGAGCATATCCCGCAGGAAACGACCGGATTGCGAGACGCCCAGGCTGACGGCGTGGGAGGCAGTCCGGCCGGATTGCGGGTTGGCCTCACCCTCGCCATGGCGCAGTGCCGCCGCCACGTCACGGAAGGCGGCGAAGCCCATGCCCATCAGCCCCGGGTCGCGCGCCTGGTAGGTAACCTCATAGATCGCCCCCGGGGCCATGTCGGCGGGGCGGGTGATCTCCACCCGGCCGGGCGCGCTGAGGCGCACCGCGAGGCCGGGGGCCGCCTGCCTGGCATCGGTGGTCTTGGCCCGGACCGTGATGGCCAGATGGGCTGGCTCGGCGGGGGTATAGGTGAGCAAGCCACTGGCCGGGTTGGTGGTATTGTCGAAGACGAATTCATCACGCACCTGGCCGGTGACGCCGGGGGCGGCGGGCACCCGCAGCCGCATGCCCTGGCCGGGCGTCGGGTCACCCTGCCAGCCTATCCAGGCCAGGGTATAGCCGGCCCGCATCATCCAGCCATTGCCGGCATCGGCGGCTTCGTCGAAGCGGCCGTTGCGCTGGGCGGCGGCGTCGTTCAGCAATTGGCCGATGATGGCGCGGCCGCGATTGGGCGGCTCGACCAGCAGCGTGCCATTGCCGCGCGCGGGGTCGGCCGGGCGCAGGATCAGGACATCGGCCACCGCCTCCACCCGGCCCGCGGCATTGCGCGGGGCCAGGGCGATATCGGCGATGGCGGCATTGCGCGGGTCCGCCGGGTCGATTGCGATGGTGGCCTGGCCGCGCAGCAATTCATAGCCGCCACGCTCGCCGAAGGCCGCCCCGCCAAAGGCCGGGCGGGCGGGCTGCATATCGAAGCGGCTGACCTGCGCGCCCGCGGGGGATATCATGGGCGCGGCCAGCAGCAGCAGGGCCAGTGTGGTGCGACGCATCTCATCCTCCGTGACTTTGGGGGGAGCTTGCGCGCGGGGCGGGGGGGCGCGCAAGCTCACCGCCATGCGCCGTCGTCACATCCCCGCCCTGCTCCTCGCCACCCCGGCTCTCGGCCCCCCGGCTCTCGCCCAGGTGGAGCGCCCCATCCGCATTATCGTGCCCTTTGCCGCTGGCACCTCGTCTGACGTGCAGGCAAGGCTGCTGGGGGTGCATATGGCGGCGCTGCTGCCGCAGCCGGTGCTGGTGGAAAACCGCGCCGGCGCGGGTGGTACCGTGGGCGCTGAGGTGGTGGCGCGCGCCACGGATGGCCATACCCTGCTGCTGGGCTCGAATGGCCCGCTGGTGAACAACCCCATCCTGCAACAGCGCATGCCCTATGCCGCGCCGCAGGATTTCTGCGCCATCGGCCTGGTGAGCCGCAGCCCGCTGACGCTGACGGTGCGAAGCGAAAGCCCTATCCGCGACGTGGCGGGCTATTTGGCCGCGGCCCAGGCTGGGGGGCTGAGCATTGGCTCCTCAGGCCAGGGCAGTGCGACGCATTTTCTCATTGAGCAGCTGATGGCGGCGGCAGGGATTCGGCTGACCCATGTGCCCTATCGGGGCTCCAGCCTTTCAGTGCCCGATACGCTAGCGGGCAATGTGGCCAGCGTGATGGGCGAAATTTCCACCGTGTTTCCGCTGTGGCGCGATGGCCGGCTGCGGGTGCTGGCGACCACCGGGCCCAGGCGCTCGGTGCTGATGCCCGAGGTGCCGACGCTGATCGAGGCCGGGTTTGCCGGGCTGACCGGGGGCAGTTGGGCGGCGCTGGTTGGGCCGGCGGCGATGCCGCAGGCGGTGCAGGGGCAGCTCTCGGCCGCGTTGCTGCGGGTGATGGCAAGCCCCGCCTATCTGGAGCGCCAGCGCGAGTTGGGGGCCGATGTGGCGGCGGAAGAGGAGCGTGGGCCGGCAGCCCTGGTGAGCTACTGGGCTGCCGAGATGGCCCGCACAAGGGCCACGGCGGAGGCCGCCAATATCCGCGTAGACGCAGGATAAGCCAGAAGATGTCGTTTACGGACAAATTCACCCAAAAGGGGCGGGTGAGCGGGCGCAGCTCTCCCGTGGGCTGTCTTTTATAGGATAATTATCTCGTGCGTTTCAAGCGTGAATCGGACCGGCGCTGTCGCGCTGATGGCGATGGCGCGGACTATGTCGTTTACGGACAAATTGCCCCAAATGGGCGGGGGAGCGGGCGCGGCTCCCCCGGTGATGGCCCTTTATAGGACGAAATTCTGTAATTTTTCAAGCGTGAACTGGGCTCAACTGCCGACCTTGAGGGTGGAGGTCAGCCCCCGCAGGCAGGCCAGGATGGAGAGCGGGGTGATCTTGCCGGTGCGGGGGTTTTCGAGGCTGGGGACATTCTCGATGGTCATGGTCAGCCGCACCTCATCCGCCTCGACCCGGATGGTGTGGGTGTTGCGGGTGACGGCGGGGTCGGCCCAGATTTCGACCATGGTGCGCTCAGGCCCGATGCCGGCCAGGGCCAGGGCGGCGGCGACGTTCACATTGGCTGGAAAACCTTGGGCTGCGTCAAAAGCATTGCCTTTGAACACCATGGTGGCTTCGTTCACGCCCAGCACGTCGATGTTGTTTTTTTCGAGATAGGGCGCGCCGACCAGGCCGCCGGGCGGCTTGCGGGTTTCGATTGTGACGGTGGAGACATGGCCCTCGGCCGCGGCGCGCACGGCATCGAGGCCGAGAAGGGCGCCGGTGGGGATGATGATGCGGGCACCGGTTTCCCGGGCGCGCTCGACCAAATGCATGCGCGGCAGCAGGGCGCCGCAGGAGCTGGGGACAAAGATGCAGCCGGCCTCGATGGCGGCGGTGGCGGCCTGCTCGAAGACGGAAGCGGGCGCGGCCTCGACGATGATGTCGCATTCGCGCGGGAGTTTTTCGATGTCGAGGATCAGCGGGCGGTCACGAAAGCCCTTCATGCCGGCCAGGGCCTTTTCGCGGTCGCGCACGGCGACGGCGGCGAGTTTCAGGCCGGGGACGCCCGCATCGAGGGCGCGGGCGAGGTGCATGCCAATGGCGCCAAGGCCAACGATGCCAACGGTGTAGGTTTCTGTGATCATGGCATCGGGCTTAGCAGAGGTTTTCGCCCGCTTGAAGGCCGCGGCGTTATTCCTCCTTGAAGCCGTATTCCTGGATGCCCTGTTCATTCCCATAATATTTATAGGGCAGGAATTTGCCGGACATGGAGATCTTCACCCGGTCGCCCTTGGGGTTGGGCTGGCGTTCGAAATCGAAGTCGAAATCGATGGCGGACATGATGCCGTCGCCGAATTCTTCCTCGATGAGGGCTTTCCAGGCCGGACCATTGACCATGACCATTTCGTAGAAGCGGTAGATCAGCGGGTCAGTGGGGGGCATTGGGGTGCCGCGATAGGGCACTTCGTTGAGCATGCGTTCTTCGGCTTCGGAGAGCCCAAAGAGTTTTGCTGCCTTGGCGGCCAGGGGTTTGACCAGCTTCATCTGCCCCAGCAGCGCGCCAGTGACGAGCGTGGGCGACATACCGCCAATCTCTTCATTGATATACTTCCAGGTCCAGCCCTTCTCGCGCTTAATATCAAGAATTTTCTCAGTAAGATCAGAACGCTTCATGTGATGTTCTCTTTCTAATCGAAGATGCAAGAAACTGAGTTTCTTGCCGGGGTCCTAGGGGCAGAGCCCCTAG
>NZ_JBBARU010000041.1:0-31903 GCF_040399605.1 Rhodovarius sp.
GAGGCGTTGGCCGAGGCACACTAAACTCGGTGTCCATCGAACCGGCAGCAGGCCATATCGCCGCCCCAGCTATGGCCAACAAGCACAATGCGAGTTCCGGTCGGCTGGGCGCGGATGTCGTTAAGAAGCTTTTCCGCCTCGTCGTGAGAGTAATATTTTATCGCACCTCCCGAACCAACTTTGATGCCATCGACGGCAAAATCACGAACATTGCCAGTCATCCCATCGCCCGCTCCCCCCACGAAAGCAACGAACGACTCCCGCGGCGCCGCAACCGCCGCAGGCGGCCGCTCAGAGGGCACAGCCTGCCCGGCCGCCGGCGGCGCAGCGCCCCGCGCACGGCGTTGGTGATAGTCAGAAACATGCTCCGGCTGCCCATTGCGGCGGCGCTCATAGGAGCGGACATGGACCAGTAAAGACCCGCCCTCACCCCCCGCCGGCGGGTATAATTCCTGAAATCCACGGGTCACATCAGCCACATAGGCCGCCCGTTCGGGATGGCCTGACTGCCAATAGCGCGGGTCTCGCATCGCCCGCCGCAGTTCCGCTTCGCTTCGCTTTGGTCCAGTGGCCATCTTCATCGCTCCATGGTGAAGCGGCTTTATATCCTTTTCCTACGCATCAATCAATATAAATTCCTACTGCAGCCCCGCCAACCCAGCAAGGCTCACCGCCACCTGCGTCCCCGCATCCAAATCCTTCCACTGCAAGCCGCCATCCTCGGCCACCAGCAGCGCCGCGCGGGCATTCTGCTTATTCGCCCTCTCCAGCCGCCGCTTGAGATTGCCGCGATAGGCCATCTCCGCATGGGTGCCCGCCGCGCGCAGCGCCTGCAGCGCGGCCAAAGCCGGCGTCTCGGCCGCATCGCCCATCGGCACCACCGCCACCGGCCGCGCGGCGGCGGGCGTGCGCCCGGCATCCTCCATCAGCAGCGCCAGGCGCTCCATCCCCGCCGCCCAGCCCACCGAAGGCGTGGGCGGCCCGCCCATCTCCTCCACCAAGCCATCATAGCGCCCACCGGCCATCACCGTGCCCTGCGCGCCCAGCCGGTCAGTCACAAACTCAAAGGCGGTGTGGCTGTAATAATCCAAGCCCCGCACAATCCGCGGGTTTTCCCGCAGCGGCACGCCAAAGCCCTGCAAATACCGCAGCACCGCCGCGTAATGCGCCGCTGCCCCCGCCGTCAGATGCGCCGTGATCAGCGGCGCGCCTTCCACCAGCGCGCGGTCCGCCGCGTCCTTGCTGTCCAGAATGCGCAGCGGGTTTTTCTCCAGCCGCGTCTTGCTATCGGCCGAAAGCTGCTCGGCATGGGCGGAAAAATACGCCACCAGCGCGGCGCGATAGGCATCGCGGCTTTCAGCATCGCCCAGCGTATTGATCTCCAGCACCACGCCCTCGGCAATGCCGAGCGACTGGATGATTTGCCAGCCCGCAGCAATCACCTCGGCATCCGCAAGCGGCTCCGCCGCGCCCAAAATCTCACAGCCAATCTGGTGGAATTGCCGGTAGCGCCCCTTCTGCGGCCGCTCATAGCGAAACATCGGCCCGGCATAGAACGCCTTTTGCGGCAGCGACTGGGTGAGGCCATTGGTCACCAGCGCCCGGCAAACCCCGGCGGTATTCTCCGGCCGCAAAGTCAGGCTCTCCCCGCCACGATCCTCGAAGGAATACATCTCCTTCGCCACCACATCGGAGGTATCGCCCAAGCCGCGCGAGAACACCCGGGTATCCTCGAAGATCGGCGTGAACCATTCCTCAAAACCATAAAGCCCGGCGATGCGCCGCGCCGTATCGGCCACCGCATTGTGGCGGCGGGCATCGGCGCCGATCATATCCCGGGTGCCGCGCGCGGGTTGCAATTTGCTGCTCATCGGCTGGCTATGGCCCAGGATGCGCCGCTTGTCATGGGGTGGGCCTGCGGCCATATCCTCACTCATGCGCTTGGTCCTCGCCCTGCTATTGCTGTTGGCGCCCATCGCCATGGCGCAGCCCTTCACCACGCCGCGCAGCACCACCACCTTGTTGAGCGAGGCCACCTCGGTCGCCCCCGGCCAGCCTTTCCGCGTGGCGCTCGACCAAAGCCTTAGCCGCGGCTGGCATATTTACTGGAGCAATCCCGGCGATGCCGGCGCACCGCCCGAAATCACCTGGACCCTGCCCGAAGGTGCCACGGCCTCCGGGCTGCAATTCCCCGCCCCAAGCCGCATCGCCTATGGCCCGTTGGTCAATTTCGGCTACCAGAACAGCGCCTCCTTCCTGGCCAGCATCACCCCCCCCGCCAGCCTGCGCCCCGGCGAGAGCCTGAGCATCACCGCTGTGGCGAATTGGCTGATCTGCGCCGAAATCTGCATCCCCGAGGAGGCGCGCTTCACCCTCACCCTGCCGGTCGAAGCCATATCCCGCCCCGCCCCCGGCCAGGCAGGGCGCTTCGCCGCCGCCGAGGCCGCCCTGCCCCGCCCCCTGCCCTTTCCCGCCCGCATCGGGTTTGCCGGCAGCGCCGGCGCGCTGGAGATCACCGCCTTGCCGCCGGGCGGCCTGCGGGAGGCGTTTTTCTTCCCCGCCATCCCCGCCCTTATCGACAATGCTGCCCCCCAGCCCCTGGCGGTGGAGGCGGGGCGGCTGACCCTGGGCCTCACCCGCGGCACCGCCCCCCTGCCCAGCGCCATCGAAGGCGTGTTGGCCCTGACCGATAGCCAAGGCATCCGCCAAGCCTATGCCATCAACCTCCCCCCAGGCCCGATGCCAGCGCTGACGCCAGTTCTGCCGCTCTGGCAGGCGCTGCTATTCGCCATGCTGGGCGGGCTGATCCTCAACCTCATGCCCTGCGTCTTCCCCATACTGGCGATGAAGGCGGTGGGCCTCGCGCGTCTGGCCGGCGAGGACAGGGGGCAGATCCGTGCTCATGCCGCCAGCTACAGCGCCGGCGTGGTGCTCTCCTTCCTCGCCATCGGGGCGGCGCTGCTGGGGCTGCGGCTGGCCGGCAGCGCTGCGGGCTGGGGCTTTCAATTCACCCAGCCAGGCTTTGTCGCCCTCATGGCCTGGGTGATGCTCGCGGTTGGGCTCAACCTCTCCGGCGCCTATGCCATGGCCGGGCCGGTGCTCTCCGGTCAGGCCCGGCGCGGCCATGCCGGCAGCTTCTTCACCGGCGCCCTGGCCGTGCTGGTGGCCACACCCTGCACCGCGCCCTTCATGGCGGTGGCCCTCGGCGCGGCCATGGCGCTGCCGCCGCTGCCCATGCTGCTGGTCTTCGCTGCCATGGGGCTGGGGCTTGCTTGGCCTTACGCTCTTCTGGGGCTGGCCCCCGGCCTGGCCTCATTGCTGCCCCGGCCCGGCCTATGGATGGAGCGGCTGCGCCAGGCCCTGGCCTGGCCGATGTATGCCGCAAGCGCCTGGCTGGTTTGGGTGCTGGCGCGGCTTGCCGGGCCGCATGGCGTGGCGCTGGCTCTGCTGGGCGGGCTGCTGGTGGGGTTTGCCGCCTGGGCCTTGGGCCGGGCACAGCGTGGCGGCGGCCGGCTGGCCCGCCCGGGCGCGCTTTCGGCCGCGCTGGCAGCGCTGGCGCTGCTGCCGGTCTTTCTCGGCACCACGCCGCCGCCGGGCCTGAATTCGGGGCCATATGAGCCCTGGTCCGCCGCGCGGGTGGAGGCGCTGCGTGCGGAGGGCCGACCGGTCTTCGTCAACCTCACCGCCGCCTGGTGCATCTCCTGCAAGGTCAATGAGCTTGTGGCGCTGGACACTGCGGCCGTGCAGGCCGGCTTCACCGCCGCGGGCGTGACCCAATTGGTGGGAGACTGGACGCGCGGAGACAGTGCCATCACCGCCTTGCTGCGCGCCCATGGGCGGGAGGGCGTGCCGCTTTACCTCTTCTACCCCGCCCAGGGCGCCCCGCCGGTGATGCTGCCGCAAATCCTGACTGAGGGTATCGTGCTGCGGGCAATCGGCGGGGCGGGCTGAACCGCGGCACGTTTTACTGCGGCGCGTTTTACTCTGGCCGAATATTGCCCTGCCTGACCACCCGCTGCCAACGCGCGATCTCCTGCGCCTGAAACCTCGCAAATACCTCAGGCTGGCTGGCCACCACCTCAAAGCCCAAATCCTCCAGCCTTGCGAGCGTGGCGGGCGCGCGCAGGGCTGCCGTCGCCGCCTCATGCACCCGGGCAACCAACGGGGCCGCCATGCCCGGCGGCCCACCCAGCGCCTGCCAGGAATAGACCACGAGTTCAGGCAGCCCGGCCTCGGTCGCATGCGGCACCTCGGGCAGCAGCGGATGGCGCGCCTCCGAGGTGACGAGCAGCGCCCGCACCCGGCCATCGCGAATCTGCGGCATGATCGAGCCCAGATTTTGGAAGCTGAACGGCACATTGCCGGCCAACAGCGCTGCCGTGGCGGGCCCGCCACCGGTGAAGGGCACATGGGTGGAATCGGTGCCTGTCACCTGGCTGAACAGCGCGCCCGTCGTGTGGTCCGAACTGCCAATGCCGCTGCTGGAATAAGCGCCGTTATTGCCTGGTCGCTTCAGCCAAGCGATGAACTCGGCAAGGTTGGCAACCGGCGCAACCGCTGGGTTCACCACCAGCACATTGGGTGTGCGAACAGTTTGCATGATGCGCGTGAGGTCACGCGTCGGGTCATATGGCAGGTTGGGCCGAGGTGCGACATTGATCGCCCAAACCGAGAGCGGCGCGTGCATCAGCGTATGCCCATCGGGCGCTGAGCGCACCACCTGCTGGGTGCCGATAATGCCGCTGGCACCGGGCCGGTTCTCCACCGCGAAGGGCTTGTCGAGGGCCTGCTGCATGTGCTGGGCCAGCGAACGGCCGATAATGTCCGATGATGAACCCGGGGCGAAAGGCACGACAATGGTGACGCCGCGCGCCGGCCATGCCTCCTGCGCCAAGGCCGGGCTGGCCAGACATAGCAGCGCCGCGCGGCGGGCAATCCTAACGGTCATGGGTTTTCCTCCAGGCATCGAACAGCGCCACATTAGCAGGGTCAGTCGCCGGATACAGGCCGCGGATGCTGTGCCCCGCCCGCACACGCTCAGTGGCGAAATCCTCATAGGCCGTCATCTCGCTCGCCTCCTCGGCCAGTTCATCGGCGAGGTGGGCGGGCAGTGCTATCACCCCATCGCCATCCCCCACCATGATGTCGCCAGGGAAGATCGGCGCATCGCCGCAGGCGATTGGCTCATTGAGCGCAATGGCGTGGTTGAGGGTGAGGTTGGTTGGCGCCGAGGGCCGCTGGTGAAAGGCCCAAATCTCCAGCCCGGCAATCTCCTGCGCATCGCGAAAGCCGCCATCGGTCACCACCCCCGCCACGCCGCGGGCCTGCAGCCGATTGACCAAAATGCCCCCGGCCGAGGCGGCGCGGGCATCCTTGCGGCTGTCGATCACCATCACATGGCCGGCGGGGCATTCCTCGATGCCACGGCGCTGCGGGTGGCTCGGGTCCTTGAACACCTCAATGCCGTTCAAATCCTCCCGCGCCGGGATATAGCGCAGCGTATAGGCCGGCCCGACCATGGATTGCCGCCCATGCACCCGCAGCGGCTGCACATTCTGGATGAATTGCTGCCGGAAGCCGCGCTTGAACAGCGCGGTGGCCAAGGTTGCGGTGGAAACATTCTTCAGCAGCGTCAGGGTTTCAGGCTTCATCAGTAAATCACCGGCTCGGTGACGGGCGCGCCGAAATCGGTGCGCAAAAAGTCGAAATCCGCCCCCTCATTGGCCTGCTGAATATGGCGGCTAAACATCCAGCCATAGCCACGCTCGTAATTCACCGCAGGCGGCGTCCAGGCCGCCCGGCGTGCCGCCATTTCCTCATCCGAGATGGAAATATCAATCCGCCGCGCCGCCACATCCATGGTCACGATATCGCCGGTGCGCAGCAGCGCCAGCGGCCCGCCCACGAAGGATTCGGGGGCCACATGCAGCACGCATGCGCCATAGCTGGTGCCCGACATCCGGGCATCGGAAATCCGCAGCATGTCGCGATGGCCCTCCTTCAGCAGCCGCCGCGGCATGGGCAGCATGCCCCATTCCGGCATGCCCGGCCCACCCTGCGGCCCGGCATTGCGCAGCACCAGCACATGGTCCGGCGTCACGTCCAGATTCTCATCCTCGATCGCCTTCTTCATGCTGGGATAATCGTCAAACACCAGCGCCGGGCCGGAATGCTTCAGGAACTTCTGGTCCATCGCCCCTGGCTTGATCACGCAACCATCGGGCGCGAGATTGCCATAAAGCACCGCCAGCGAGCCCTCGCCGTAAATCGCCTTATCCTGGGTGCGGATCACATCATCATTGAAGGTCTTCGCCCCTTCGATATTCTCGCCCAGCGTCTTGCCATTCACCGTCAGGCAGTCGAGATGCAAATGCTCGCGGATATTGTTCATCAGCGCCCGAATACCGCCGGCATAGTAGAAATCCTCCATCAGATAATCCTTCCCCGTGGGGCGGACATTGCCGATGACAGGCACGCGGCGGGATGCCTTCTCAAAATCCTCCAGCCCGACATCCGTGCCGGCGCGCCGCGCCATGGCGATCAGATGGATGATCGCATTGGTCGAACAGCCCATCGCCATCGCCACCGCAATCGCGTTTTCAAACGCCTTCCGCGACTGGATTTTCGAAGGCTGCAAATCCTCCCACACCATTTGCACGATGCGCCGGCCGCTATCGCTGGCCAGGCGAATATGCCCCGCATCGGGTGCCGGTATCGAGGAGCCGCCGGGCAGCACCATGCCAATCGCCTCGGCAATCGCCGTCATGGTGCTGGCCGTGCCCATGGTCATGCAGGTGCCATGGCTGCGGGCAATGCCGGCCTCCACCCCCTGCCAGTCGCGATCGGTGATTTTGCCGGCGCGCAATTCATCCCAGTATTTCCAGGAATCACTGCCCGAACCCAGGGTCTTGCCCTCAAAATTGCCGCGCAACATCGGCCCCGCCGGCACATAAATCGTGGGTATATTCATGCTCGTCGCACCCAGCAGCAGGCCAGGGGTGGATTTGTCACAGCCCCCCAGCAGCACGCAGCCATCCACCGGGTGGGAGCGCAGCAACTCCTCCGTCTCCATCGCCAGCATATTGCGGTACAGCATGGTGGTTGGCTTGACGAAAACCTCGGCCACCGAAATCGCCGGCAACTCCATCGGCAGGCCACCGGCCATCAGCACGCCACGCTTCACATGCTCCGCCCGGTCGCGCAGATGCACGTGGCAGGGCGAGAGGTCAGACCAGGTGTTGATGATGGCAATCACCGGCCGCCCGGCCCATTCCTCCGGCGCATAGCCCATCTGCATGGCGCGCGAGCGGTGGCTGGAGGAGCGCAGATCATCAGGCGCAAACCAGCGGGCGGAGCGAAGGTCTTCGGGTTTTTTCATGAACAATTCAATCCTATCTCGGCAGCGGGGGTGAGAGGGGGCAGGCAAGCCCGGGGCCACATATCCATCCTCCCCCCGCTTATTCTTGCGCGTATCGGAGCCCAGCCCGGGCTTGCGCGCAAGGTGGAACCCGCAGCCAGGGCGCGCTCACCCGCCGGGCAATACCTTGCCGGGGTTCATCCGCCAGCCCGGGTCCAGCACAGCCTTGAGGCTGCGCATCACATCCAGCGCCACCGGGTTTTTCAGCGCCGCCATGCTCTTCACCTTGGATTGGCCAATGCCGTGCTCGGCCGAGAAACTCCCCCCTGCCGCCACCGCCAATTCGGCCACCGCGTCATCAAACCCACCGGCCCGCGCCACCCAGGCATCCCGCGCCGTGCCCGGCGGCGCCTGCAACGAGATATGGATATTGCCATCGCCCAAATGGCCGATGCACATCACATGCCCCTCCGGCCAGCGCGCAGCGGCCATGGCATGCACCTGCTCCAAAAACAGCGGCACTGCGGAAACCGGCACAGCGCAATCGGTGGCAATGGCCGGGCCCGCCTGCTTGGTGCAATCGGGCGTGCTCTCGCGCATCCGCCACAGCATGGCCCGCGTCTCCTCGGATTCGGCCAGCATGGCATCGCTGCATTCACCCGCCTCCAGCGCCGCGGCCAGATTATCCTCCATAATGCCGCGCAGCCCCGCCGCGGCATGGGCGGCGGCAATCTCGATGATGCAATACCACGGCGTGGTCAGCGGCACCGGCGCACGAAACCCGTGGCCATTCTGAATCGTCAACGCGATGGTCCGTTGCCCACACAGCTCAAACGCCACCAGATCCGCCCCACAGCCCTGCATCCGCCCCAGTAGCCGCAGCGCCTGGGCTGGGCTCTCCACCGCCACGAAAGCCGTCTCGCGCACCCGCATCGGCGGGTAGAGCTTCAATGTCGCCGCCGTCACCAGCCCCAGCGTGCCCTCAGCTCCGATAAAGAGGTGGCGCAGCGCATAGCCGGTATTGTCCTTGCGCACCCGGCGCAAATCATCCAGCACCCGCCCATCGGGCAGCACCACCTCCAGCCCCAGCACCAGGTCGCGCACCGTGCCATAGCGCAGCGCCCGAATGCCGCCGGCATTGGTCGAGATCACACCGCCAATATGCGCCGAGCCCTGGGCGCCGAAATTCAGTGGGAATAGCCGGTCAGCCTCCGCCGCCGCAGTGCCGACATTCTCCACGATGCAGCCCGCATCCACCGTGATGGACATATCCACCGGATCAATCACCCGAATGCGGTTCATCCGCTCCATCGAAATGGTGATGCTGGGGGTATTGCCGGCAATCGGCACAGTCCCACCCGCCAACCCCGTGCGACCGCCAGCCGGCACCACCCGCAAGCCCTGCGCCGCCGCCTCGCGCAGAATGGCCGAAACCTGCTCTGTACTGGCCGGGCGCAGCACCATATCGGGGGTCGCGCGCAGATTGCCGCGCCAATCCTCGCCATAAGGCGCTGTGTCCTGAGCTTCCGTCAGGCAATGCTGTGCGCCGACAATGCGCGCGAAACCATCCATGGGCGTTCTCCTTGGGCCTGATTGCACGCCCCGACAGCGCGCCGGTCAACCGGTTGACCGCAGCCCGCGCCGGCCCAAAGCTGGCCACAGGGAGAAAACGCCATGGAATTGGAAGCAGACTACATCGTGGTGGGCGCCGGCTCAGCCGGATGCGCCGTCGCGGCCCGGCTGGCGGAACAGCCGGGCATGCGGGTTGTGCTGCTTGAGGCCGGCGGCCGGGCCACCAACCCCTGGCTGCATATCCCCATCGGCTATGCCAAGACCATGTATCACCCCAAACTCTCCTGGAACCTGAAAACCGCCGGCGAGCCAGAGCTGAAAGGCCGCCAAATCGATTGGCCGCGCGGCCGGGTGATGGGCGGCTCCTCGGCCATCAATGGCCTGATCTATATCCGCGGCCAGGCGGCCGATTACGATCATTGGCGGCAATTGGGCTGCATCGGCTGGAGCTTCGCCGATGTCCTGCCGCATTTCCGCGCCGCCGAGGATAATGAGCGCGGCGCCGACGAACTGCACGGCCAGGGCGGCCCGCTCGGCGTCTCCAATATGCGCGACCACAACCCCATCTCCGCCGCCTTCATCGCCGCGGCGAAGGAGCTGGGCTTCCCGGAAAACCCCAATTTCAACGGCCATGAGCAGGAGGGCGCCGGCTGGTATCAGGTCACCGCCCGCAATGGCCTGCGCTGCTCCGCCGCCACCGCCTATCTGAAACCCTGCCCGGCCAATCTACAGATCATCACCGATGCCCCGGCGCGGCGGCTCATCCTGGAAGCTGGCCGCTGCGCCGGCGTGGTCTATGCCCAGGGCGGCGTGGAGAAGACGTTGCGCGCCCGGCGCGAGGTCGTCCTCAGCGGCGGCGCCATCCACTCTCCGCAATTGCTGATGCTCTCGGGCATCGGCGATGGCGCGCATCTGCAAGAGATGGGCATCGAGACCCGCCACCATCTACCCGCCATCGGCCGCAACCTGCAGGATCACTTCCAGGCCCGCATGGTCTTCCGCGCCAATGCCAAGGTCACCTTCAATGATGTGGCGAACTCCTTCTGGGGCAAGATCCGCACCGGGCTGGAATTCGCCCTCAACCGCTCGGGGCCCCTCACCTTCTCGGCCGGCACGGCGGGACTTTTCGCCCGCGTCATGCCGCAATCCGCCACCCCCGATGTGCAGTTCCACTTCGTGCCCTTCAGTGCGGCCGGCCCCGGCAAGGGGCTGCATGATTTCCCCGGCTTCACCATGAGCATGTGCCAGCTGCGCCCCGAAAGCCGCGGCAGCATCACCCTCGCCAGCCCCGACCCCACCGCCCATGCGCATATCCAGGCCAATTATCTGAGTGAGAAATTTGACCGCGATTGCATCGTCGCCGGCCTGAACCTCACCCGCCGCCTCGCCGCCACCACCGCCCTCTCGCGCTGGATCGACAGCGAATTCCTCCCCGGCAGCCAGGCCCAGGGCGATGAAGCTATGCTGGATTTCGCCCGCTCCACCGGCATCACCATCTACCACCCCTCAGGCACCTGCCGCATGGGCGAGGATGCGCAGAGCGTGGTGGATAGCCGCTTGCGGCTGCGCGGCGTGGCCGGGCTGCGGGTGGCCGATGCCTCGGTCATGCCCACCGTGGTCTCCGGCAATACCAATGCCGCCTGTATCATGATCGGCGAAAAATGCGCAGCAATGATCAAGGCCGATCACTTGGCCGAGCCGGCGCCGCAGCGCAATATCGCGGCATGAACATCCACGATTCCTACCCGCTGCGCGACAAGGCGGCCTTCGCCGGCATCGGCACCTCCGCCTTCGGCAATTTCCCCGCCAGTGATTCCTATGGCCTGGGCTGCGAGGCGCTGAACATGGCGCTCGATGATGCCGGCCTGCGCCCCGGCGATATCGACGGCCTCATTGTCAACCGCATCCCCAGCTATGAGCGTTTCGCGGAGATGATGGGCATCAACCCGCAATATTGCCTGCTGACCGAAACCCCGGGGCGCTTCTCCGGCGTCTCGCTCTCCCTGGCGATGCAGGCGGTGGCCACCGGCGCGGCGAAGACCGTGGCGCTGGTCTATGGCAATAATGGCCGCTCCAAGCGGGTGAATTACGGCGGCGGCGACAGCCAATGGAGCGCCTGGGGCATGACCAGCCCCGGCGCCAGCCACGCCATGATGTGGCAGCGCCACATGCATGATTACGGCACCACCCATGCCGATCTCGGCTGGGTGGCAGAAGCCTTCCGTCACCACGCCTGCCTCAACCCCGATGCGGTGATGCATGGCCGCCCCATCACCCGCGAGGACCACGCCACCGCGAGGCCCATCTGCGAGCCGCTCAAACTGCTCGATTACTGCCTGATCAATGACGGTGCGGTGGCCTGGATCATCACCAGCACCGAGCGCGCGCGCGACATGCGCCGCCCGCCGGTGCTGATCTCAGGCTATGCCCGCCAGGATAATTTCACCTATGGCAGCGCGCCTCCCACCGATTACTGGCAAGGCGCCTTCGCCAAGGTGCAAAGCGAGATCTACGCCCGCGCCGGCATCGGCCGTGACGAGCTCTCGGGCCTGGGCATCTACGACAATTTCTCCCCCACCGTGCTGTTCAGCCTGGAGGGCATGGGCTTCTGCCCACACGGCGAAGGCGGCAATTTCGTCAAGGATGGCACGCTGCGCCTGGGCACCGGGCGCTTACCCACCAATACCTCCGGCGGCCATCTTTCCGACAGCTACATGCAGGGCTGGGGCATCATCGCCGAATGCGTCCGCCAGTTGCGCGGCGATTGCGGTGCGCGGCAAATTCCCAATGCCGAGGCCATGCAGTATATCTGTGGCACCAACATCGCGCTCTCCGCGATTTTTCGCAGGGGCTGAACCATGAAACCCGTCATTGATGTCTGGTCCACGCCCTTCTGGGATGCCGCCCGCGAAGGCCGGCTTATGGTCCAGCGCTGCACCGATACCGGGCAATGCTTCTTCCCGCCCGCACCGGTTTCGCCCTTCACCGGCCGGCCCAATACCGAATGGATCGAGAGCGCCGGCCGAGGTGAACTCTTCTCCTTTGTCGTCTTCCACCAAAAATACTTTCCAGGCTTCCCCACCCCATACCCGGTGGTGATGGTGAAGCTGGATGAGGGTCCCATGCTCCTGACAAATCTGCGCGGTGCCGAAGCCTCGGCACTCAAAATCGGCCAACGCATGCATGTGGTCTTCGACCCGGATGTGGATGGCATCACCCTGCCGCAATTCGAGATCGCCGCATGAGCACCCTGGCCCCCGAGCGCAGCACCGGCCCGCTGGTTATCGCCGAACACGAAGGCTGGGCGGAAATCCGCGTCAACCGCGAAGACAAGCGCAACGCCATGGACCGCGCCTCCCGCGTCGCCCTGCTCGATAGCTTCGAGGCCCTGCGCGGGCGCGCCAAAGCCATCATCCTCACCGGCACCGGCGGCAGCTTCTGCGCGGGCATGGACCTCAAGGAACGCTCCGCCGAAGTGGCCCAAGGCCGCGAGGATGCCGGCGAGCAATGGATCGCCGTCAACATGGCCATCCGCAAACACCCGGCCATTTTCATCGCCGCGGTGAATGGCCTCGCACTCGGCGGAGGCTCCACCCTGATCAATACGTGTGACCTGGCCGTGGCCTCAACCCGCGCCTCCATCGGCTGCCCGGAAATGGGCTTCTCCACCTATCCCGGCATGGCCGGCCCAGCCGCCCAGCTCTCCGGCATCACCCGCAAACAGGCAGCCTGGCTGGTGCTCACCACCAACCGCATCAGCGGCGAGACCGCAGCCCGCTGGGGCATGGTGAATGAATGCGTGGAGCCAGAGGCCCTGCTCCCCCGCGCCCGCGAAATCGCCACCCAACTCGCGCAATTCGATGGCGTGGCGCTTTCAGAATCCAAATTCGCGCTGGACCGCATCCCCGCCTTCATCACCGATTGGCAGCAGGCGATGGATCACGGCCAGATGGTCAACTCCACCATCCGCGGCAAATCCCGCGCCCAGGCCGAGGGCCTGGCCCGCTTCGCCTCCGGCCAGAAAAACCCAGGGCAAGGCGTGTGAGGCCGCTCGCGGGAAAGCGCATCCTCGATCTCTCGGCGCGTTGCGCGCAGCAGCCGCATGCCCTGGCTGCCGCTATGGCCGGCAAGCTCTGCGCCCTCTACGGCGCCGAGGTGGTGCGCCCCGAAGGCCCGATGATCGACCCAACCCAGCCGCTCGGCCGCTTCCTCGACGCCGGCAAGCAGCAGTCAACGGCCACGGGTTTTAACGCCGCCATCGGCCCTGTTTTTGACGCCGCCATCGGCGATGCCAAGGTGGCCGGCGCGCCCATCCTGCTGCGCTTCTCGGTCTTTGGCCCGGGCCAGGACCCAGCCATGAGCGAACTCGGCCTGCTCGCCCTATCCGGCCTGCTCGGCATCGTCGGCGAATCGCACCGCCCCCCCGCCGCCCTGGCCGGCCATCAGCCGGCCTATGCCGCGGGCTTGGCCGGCTGCACGGCCCTGCTGGCAGCGCTGCATGCCGGCGGCCCCGAAACCGTGGACATCTCCATCTTCGACGTCACCTGCTGGCTGAACTGGAAAGTCGCCGCCGCAATGATGGTGATGGGCGAGGTGCCAACCCGCGGCGGCTCGCGCGCCGATTGGTTCACCCTGCCCGCCTCCGATGGCCATATCGCCCTGGTCTATATGGAAAAGGACTACCCGGCGCTGCGCGACATGCTGGCCATCGAGGACCCGCGCTTCGAAACCCGCGCCGGCCGCCTCACCCACAGGGCCGAATTCGAGACGTTAATCCGCCCCTGGTTCGCCGCCCGCACCCGGGAGGCCATCACCCGCGAGGCGCAATCCCGCCGCATCCCCATCGGCCCCGTACGCACCCCCGCCGAATTGCTGGCCGACCCGCAATACGCCGCCCGCGGCTTCGTGGGTGCCGGCGGCATGCCAGCCATGCCGTTCCGCGCCAATGGAGTTCGCCCGCATGGCTGAAGCACCGCTCAAGGGCATCCGCGTGGTCGATCTGGGTTGGCTGACCGCCGGCGCCGCCACCTCCACCCTGCTGCTCGACCTCGGCGCCGATGTGGTGAAGGTGGAAGGCCCCGGCGCGCTCGACCCGTTCCGCAACTGGGTCGGCGCCGAGGCCGGGCGCCCCTGGTGGGATGAAAGCCCCTGGTTCGCCTTCACCAATCGCGGCAAGCGCTCGCTCTGCCTGGACCTCAAAGACCCGCGCGGCCAGGCCGCCATGCTGGCCCTGCTTGCCACCGCCGATGTGCTGGTGGAAAATTACCGCCGCGGCGTGCTGGACCAATGGGGCCTGGGCGCTGCCGAACTCCGCCAGAAATTCCCCCGCCTCGTCATCGCATCCATCTCCTCACAGGGCGAGGATGGCCCGGAGCGTGACATGGTCAGCTTCGGCTCCACCCTGGAGGCCACCTCCGGCCTCGCCTCCCTGACCGGTGAGGCCAATGGCCCGCCCATCATCTCCGGCCGCGATGTGAACTACCCTGACCAGGTGGTCTGCCTCTTCGCCTCGGGCGCCGTGGTGGCAGCCCTGATGGAGCGCGACCGCACCGGCGAGGGCTGCCATATCGACCTTTCGCAGCGCGAACTCACCTCCTTCCTGCTCGGCGAGGAATTTGTCGCCGCCGCCCAAGGCACACCCAGCCCCCGCCAAGGCTTCGGCCCCGGCTGCGCGGTGGAGGATGACACCGCCTTCTGGCCCGGTGGCGGCAGTGCGGCGGTGCGCGATGCCCGCGGCCTATCGGAATCCGCCGAATTCCAATCCGGCACCGCCGTGCTGCGCTCACCCGATGGCACCCCGGCCAAGGGCATCCCCTTCCGCTTCGCCACCCGCCCATTGGCGGTGCACGATAATTGCCATTCGCTCGGCGCTGACAACCACGCGGTGATGACCGAAGCCGGGCTGGGTCCAGCCGAGATCGCAGCCCTCGAAGCCGGAGGCGTGCTAGCCACCAAACCCCGCCGAGGCCCAACCAAATGAACCGCCGCACCCTCTTCGCCGCCCTGGCCAGCCCCGGCCTGGCCCGCCACGCTCTGGCCTGGGCGCCAGACCGCCCGCTGCGCCTCATCATCCCCTTCGCTCCCGGCGGCACCAATGACATCATTGGCCGCCAGGTGGCCGAGGGCATGGCCGCGCGCCTGGGCCAATCCATCATCGTGGAAAACCGCGGCGGCGCCGGCGGCGTGCTGGGCAGCGAAATGGTCGCCAAGGCAGCGCCCGATGGCTACACATTGCTCCTGGGCGGCTCCGGCAGCCTGGTCATCAACAGCTTCGTCCATCGCCGGGTGCCTTATGATCCGGTGGCCGGCTTCGCGCCCATCGGGCTGATGGCCTCGGGTGCCAATATCATCACCGTCCATCCCGGCGTGCCCGCCCGAACGCTGGCCGAATTGCAGGCCGTCGCCCGCCGTGCCGCACCGCCCTTGAACTACGCCTCCTCCGGCGTGGGCACCACCAGCCACCTCGCCTCCGCCATGCTGTGCCAGGCCATGGGCGTGGAATTGGAGCATATCCCCTATCGCGGCACCGGCCCCCTGCTGTCGGACCTGGTGGCCGGGCGGGTGCAGATGTTTACCAATGCCCTGGCACCCATGCAGCCGCAGGTCGAGGCCGGTACCATCCGCGCCCTGGCCATTGCCGGCCCCACCCGCAACGCCGCCCTGCCCAATCTGCCCACCACCGCCGAGGCCGGTTTCCCCAGCGTGCAGGCCGCCACCTGGTTTGCCCTCTTCGCCACCGGCGGCACCCCACCCGAGCGGATTGCCAGCCTGCATGCCGCCCTCAACGCCGCCATGGCCGACCCAGTGCTGCGCGCCCGCATCACCGAAGGCGGCGTGGATATAGAAACCTCCGCCTCCCCAGCCGAACTCAGCCGCTTCTATCTCGAGGAGCGCGCCCGCTGGGGTGCCGTGGTGCGCCGCGCCAATATTCAGGCCGAATAAGAATGGACTTCGAACCCAACGCCACCCAAGCCGCCATCCGCGAGGGCGTGGCGGCCCTCTGCTCACATTTCGACGACGCCTATTGGCTGGCGCGCGACGAGGAAGCCCGCTTCCCCCACGAATTCTATGCCGCCGTGGCCGAGGCCGGCTATCTGGGCATTTGCATCCCCGAGGAATATGGCGGCGCGGGCCTGGGCATCACCGAAGCCGCGATCATGATGGAGACCATCGCCGCCAGCGGTGCCGGCATGTCCGGCGCCTCGGCCATCCACATGAACATCTTCGGCCTCAACCCGGTCGTCGTCTTCGGCACGCCCGAGCAAAAGGCCCGCTTCCTCCCCCCCCTGGTGGCCGGGCGCGAAAAAGCCTGCTTCGGCGTCACCGAACCCACCACCGGCCTGGACACCACCCGCCTCAAGACCCGGGCCGAAAAACGCGGCGACCGCTATATCGTCAACGGCCAGAAAGTCTGGATTTCCACAGCCCAAGTCGCCGACCGCATCCTGCTGCTCGCCCGCACCACCCCCCTCGAGCAATGCGCCAAACCCTCCGATGGCCTCTCGCTCTTCTACACCGCGCTGGACCGCAGCCGCGCCTCGGTGCGCGAGATCCACAAAATGGGCCGCGCCGCGGTTGATTCGAACGAGATCTTCTTCAGCGACTACGAGATCCCCGCCGAAGACCTGATAGGCGAAGAAGGCAAAGGCTTCCGGCAAATCCTGCACGGCCTCAACCCCGAGCGCATTCTCATCGCCGCCGAAGCCGTCGGCCTAGGCCGCATCGCCCTGTCCCGCGCCACCGCCTATGCCGCTGAGCGCGAAGTATTCGGCCGCAAAATCGGCCAAAACCAGGCAGTGCAAAACCCCCTCGCCCAAGACTGGATGGCACTCGAAGCCGCCTGGCTAATGGTGATGCAGGCCGCCTCCCGCTATGACCGTGGCCTCGATTGCGGCGCGCAATCCAACGCCGCCAAATACCTCGCCGCCGAGGCAGGGCTGAAAGCCTGCCAAAACGCCGTGATGACCCATGGCGGCTTCGGCTATGCAAGGGAATATCATGTCGAGCGCTATCTGCGCGAGGTGCATATCCCCTGGATAGCCCCGGTCAGCCCCAATTTGATCTGCGCCCATATCGCCGAACGTGTGCTGGGGCTGCCCAAAAGCTACTGATACTCTCTATACTGGCGTCATGACACGTCCGGCGGTCTTCCTATTGCGCATGTTGGTCTTCCTGGCGGCGGTGCTGCTGCTGGTGGCACTTTTGCATGCCCAGCTTTTTGAGGCCTTCGCCGCCAATCCCCTGCTCAATGGCGTCATCCTCTGCGTGATGGGCCTGGGCATCGCCTGGAATATCCGCCAGGTGCTGATGCTGCGCCAGGAGGTTGACTGGCTGGAGGCATTTCAACGCCCGCGCAATGGCGCACCGGCAAAGGCCAGCCCCCGGCTGCTGGCCCCCATGGCCAGCATGTTCGCCAGCCGCCGCAGCGAAAAAGTCTCCCTCTCCGCCCCCGCCATGCGCGGTGTGCTGGATGGCATTTCCGCCCGGCTCGATGAATCGCGCGAGATCTCGCGCTACGCCACCTCGCTGCTGATCTTCCTCGGCCTGCTCGGCACTTTCTGGGGTCTCATTCTCACCATCGGCGCGGTGGCCAGCGTGATTGCCGACATGAATGTCGGCACCGCCGATGTGAACATGATGTTCAACCAACTCAAGGCCGGGCTGGCACGCCCACTCGCCGGCATGGGCATTGCCTTCTCCTCCTCCATGCTAGGCCTCGCCGGGGCGCTGGTGCTGGGCTTTCTCGACCTCACCGCCGGCCAGGCGCAAAACCGCTTTTTCAACGAGTTGGAGGAATGGCTTGCCGGCCTCACCCGCATTTCCGCGGGCGCTGGCATGGAAGCCGAGGGCGGCTCCATCCCCGCCTATGTCCATGCCCTGCTGGAGCAGACGGCCGAAAACCTCGAAGGCATGCAAACCGCCATGGCCCGGGGCGAGGAGGGCCGCAACAGCACCTCCGCCGCCATCGCCCAATTGGCCGAGCGCCTCTCCGTGCTCACCGAGCAGATGCGCGCCACCCAGGTGCTGATGCAGCGCGTGGCCGAGCAGAATGCCAGCCTCGCCCCCGCCATGCTCAACCTGACCGAGGCCATGTCCCGCCCCACCATCGATGAGGGCGCGCGGCAAAACCTGCGCAATATGGAAATCCTGCTCGGCCGCATTCTCGATGACGCCGCCCAGGGCCGCGCCCATTCCACCGCCGAGTTGCGCAACGAGATCAAAATCCTCACCCGCACCATCACCGCCATCAGCGAGGCGGAGAATCGCGGATGAGGCGCCGCGGCGGGTCGGAGGGCCTCAATCCCTGGCCCGGCTATGTCGATGCGCTCTCCACCCTGCTGATGGTGATCATCTTCGTCCTGCTGGTCTTCGTGCTGGCCCAGGCCTTTCTCTCGGTCAGCCTGTCGAACAGCGACAGAGCGCTGGAACGCCTCAACCGCCAGGTGATCGAGCTATCGGAATTGCTGGCCAATGAGCGCGGCCAGAACCAGGCGCTGCGCACGCAACTCAACCAGGGCACCGAAAGGCTGCGCGAGGCGGTGGCAGCGCGCGATGCACTGGCCGCCACGCTGCAGGCCAGCCGCTCGGAGGCCCTGCGCCTCAATGCCGAGCGAGACACCGCCCAGGCCGAGGCCACCCGCCTCGCCGGCCGGCTGAGCGATGTCGAGGCGATGAGCCTCGGGACCGAGCGCCGCCTGAGCGGGATGGAGAACCAGCTGGCCGAAGCCCTGGCCAGGGCCGAAGCCGCCACCGATGACGCCGCGAGCCAATTGCGCCGCCTCGCCGATACCAACCGCGCCCGTGCAGCCGAAGGCACCGCCCGCTCCGCCGCCGAGCAGGCCGCCCGCGCCGCCGCCGCCAGCTTGGCCGAATTGCGCGCCACCCAGCTCAGGGCCGAGGCGCAGGGCGAGGCCCAGGCCAACCAACTGCGCGAATTGCAGGCGGAAAACCAGATCATGGCGCGCCGGCTCGCCGAGGCCCAAACCGCCGGCCAAACCGAGCGCCAGGCCCGTGACCGTGCCGAGCGTGAGGCCCGTGGCGCCGCCGAGACCGCGCGGCAGGAGCTGGCAGCCCTGCGCCGGCAATTGAGCGAAGCCGCCACGGCGCAGGAATTGGCCGGCCGCCAACTCGCGGCCATGCGCGCCGAAATCGCCGCCCTGAACCAGAATCTGCAGGCCGAGCGCGCCACCATCACCGCCCGCGTGGCCGAACTCGCCCGCCTGACAGAGGACACCCAGCGCCTCACCGCGCTGCGCGAGCAGCTCGAGCGCGACATCATGGCCGAGCGCCGGCAACGCAGCGCCGCCGAGGCCCAGGCCGGCGAACAAACCCGCCTCTCCGAGGCCGCAAGCGCCCAGGTGGCGCTGCTGACCCGGCAGATCGAGGATTTGCGCCGCCAACTCACCCGCCTCGCCAATGCGCTTGACGCCACCGACAATCGCGATCGTGAGAGCGAGGCGCAAATCGCCCAGTTGCGGCTGCAACTCAACGCCGCCCTCGCCGCGCGGGTGGAGGAACTCACCCGCTATCGCAGCGATTTCTTCGGCCGGCTGCGCGAGGTGCTGGGCAACCGCCCCGAGGTGCGGATTGTGGGTGACCGCTTCGTCTTCCAATCCGAAGTGCTCTTCCCCCCCGCCAGCGCCGAGCTCAGCCCCACCGGCGAGCGCCAGCTGCGCCAATTGGCCCGTGTGCTGGTGGACATCGCCATTCGCATCCCACCCGAGATCGCCTGGGTGATGCGGGTGGATGGCCATGCCGACCGCACGCCCATCCGCTCCACCCGCTTCGCCACCAACTGGGAATTGTCCGCCGCGCGCGCCATCGCGGTGGCCAATCTGCTGATCCAGGAGGGGCTGCCCGCCAACCGCGTGGCGGCGGCAGCCTTTGGTGAGAACCAGCCGCTGGACACCGCAGAAACACCCGAAGCCTATGCCCGCAACCGCCGCATCGAACTGCGCCTGACGGACAGGTAGCGCAGCCTACCCCTGCGCCGCCGGTGCCCGCACTGCCGCCGGCAAGGCCGGCTTGCGGCCATGCAGCGCCATGGCACGGCGCTCAAAGGCGCGCACCATCAACTGCACCGCCTCATTGAAGACCAAGCCAATCGCGGCCTGCAAAATGGCACTGCGAAACTCGAAATCAACATAGAAATCCACCTCGCAGCCCGCCGGGTGGGGCAGGAACTTCCAGGTGTTGTTCAGATAGCGAAACGGGCCATTGAGATAGGTCACCCGCACCTCCGAGGGGCGTTCCAGCGTCACCTCACTGCGAAACGTCTCGCGGAACATCTTGAAGCCAATGGTCATATCGGCAACCAGCTTCGCCTCATCCTCCTGCAGGATATTCGCCATGGTGCACCAGGGCAGAAATTCAGGGTAGCGGCGCACATCGGCCACCAGCGCATACATTTGCTCAGGCGTGTAGCGCAGCACTTTGCGTTGGGCATGGGTGGGCATGGTTCAGGGCTGCGCCTTGGCCAATTGCGCTTCGCGCGCGCCACGCAGCGCCGCAAAATCCTCATCGGCATGGTAGGAGCTGCGCGTCAGCGGCGTGGCGGAAACCAAAAGAAATCCCTTGCCCCGCGCCACGCGCGCGTAGTCCCCAAACTCAACCGGCTCGACAAACCGCGCCACCGCCGCATGCTTCACGCTCGGCTGCAGATATTGGCCGATGGTCAGAAAATCCACATTCGCCGAACGCAGATCATCCATCACCTGGGAGACCTCCATCCGCTCCTCCCCCAGCCCCACCATGATGCCCGATTTGGTAAAAATACCCGGCTCCAGCCGCTTCACCTCATCGAGCAGGCGCAGCGAGTGAAAATACCGCGCCCCGGGGCGAATGCTCGGATAAAGCCGCGGCACGGTTTCGAGATTATGGTTGAAGACATCCGGGCGCGCCTGCACCACCACCTCCAGCGCGCCATCCTTGCGCAGGAAATCGGGGGTGAGAATTTCAATCGTCGTGCCCGGCGTCGCCGCGCGAATGGCAGCAATGGTCTGGGCGAAATGCGCCGCCCCGCCATCGGCCAGATCATCCCGATCAACCGAGGTGATCACCACATGGCGCAGCCCCAGCTTGGCCACCGCATCCCCCACCCGGCGCGGCTCATCGCCATCCAGCACATGCGGCACGCCGGTTGTCACATTGCAAAAGGCGCAGGCGCGGGTGCAGATCTCGCCCATGATCATCATGGTGGCGTGGCGTTGTGACCAGCATTCGCCAATATTCGGGCAGGCCGCCTCCTCGCACACCGTTACCAACTTATTGGCTCGCATCAATTCCCGCGTCTGGTTATAAACCGGGTGATTGGGCGCGCGCACGCGAATCCAGCTCGGCTTGCGCTGGATAGGGTTATCCGGCCGCGCCGCCTTTTCCGGATGGCGCTCGGCGCCAAGCCGCGCCTCCGGGCTGCTCTTGCGGTGATCGATATCCGTGCGCGTGACCATGGGCGGGATATAGGGCCGGTGTCAGCAAACCGCCACACTACCCCTCATTGAGATTGAGATTGGCCCGGCGGGCCACATCGGCCCAGCGCTGCACATCCTCCTCAATATAGCGGGCGAGGCCCGGATTGGTATCGTAATCCGGCTCGAAGCCGCGGGTGCGCAACTCGCCCACAATCACCTCATTATCCAGCACCTGGCGCACGCTTTGCTCCAGCCGGCGCTTGATCGGCTCCGCCACGCCAGAGGGGGTGGAAAAACTATAGGTGAGTTCGGCAGCATAGCCCGGCACCACCTCGCCCACCGTCGGCAGATTGGGCAGCATGGCGGAACGCCGGCCCGAGGCGGTGGCCAAAGCGCGCAGCCGCCCCGCTTCGATCAGCGGCAGCACCGCAGACATCGAGCCAAACATCACCTGCACCTCATTGCCCAGAATACCCGCCACCGAAGGCCCGGTGCCGCGATAATGGATATTCTCCATCCGCGTGCCCGCCAGCAGGTCAAACATCACCGCCGCCAGATGCTGCGAGGCCAAGGGCCCCGAGGTGCCATGATTCACCCGCCCCGGATTGGCCTTCAGATAGGTGATGAATTCCGGCAAGCTGCGCACCGGCACATGCTCATTCACCACCACGATATTATGGGTGATGGTGGCGCGCACCACATGGTCGGTCACGCTGCGCGGGTCAAAGCCATCGCGCAGGATGGACAGCGTGCCATTAAACAGCAGCGTATATCCATCCGGTGCGGCCGCCCCCACCGCACGGGTGCCGATCATCCCCCCCGCGCCGCCGCGATTTTCCACCACCACCGGCTGGCCCCAAATCTCGGCCAGGCGCTGGCAGAGAATACGGCCGCCAATATCGGTACCCCCGCCCGGCGCGAAGGGAATAACCATCCGCACCGGCCGGTTGGGCCAAGGGCTCTGGGCTAAGGCAGGCGCCGCCAGAGTGGCGGCAAGCAGGGTGCGACGATACATGGCTCAACTCCGGATAAGGGTCGTGATACGGTTTTGCGCGGCGGCGGCCTGAGCCATCAGCCGGTCCATGATGGCGGCAATGGGCTCAACCTGATCGATAAAGGCCACGGCAGCCCCCATAGAGAGCATGCCAGCCTCCACATCGCCGCCGCCATAGGCCGCCTCCTTCTGCAAGCTGCCGCGGGTGAGTTCGGCGAAATCGGCATAATCCGTGCGCCCCGCCGCCTCACGCGCGCGCACCTCGCGCGCGGTGGCATTGTTCAGCACCCGCCAGGCGCCACCCAGCGGCTGATTGCCGGCAAAGCACACCATGTGGTCATCCGCACCCGCCGCCACCATCCGCGCCTTATAGGCCGGATGGGCAGAAATCTCCTCGCCAGCCAGAAACCGGGTGCCCAGCACCACCGCATCCGCGCCCATGGCCAGGGCGGCCAGAATTTGCGAGCCATGGCCAATGCCGCCGCCAATGGCATAGGGAATGCGCAGCTTCCCCGCGGCCAAGGCGCCACCCAGCATGGCCGGCATATCGGTATTGGCGCCGGGATGGCCGCCGCATTCCATGCCCACAATGGCCACCGCATCCACGCCGAGGCGCTCCGCCGTCAGCGCATGGCGCAGCAGCGGCACCTTGTGGATGACCATGGCCCCGGCATCACGAATCCGGCGTATCAGGTCATCGGCCGGCGCGCGGCCGGCCGTCTCGAAATGTCGCACCCCCGCGGCCAGCGCCGCATCGAGATAATCCATCAGGGGAACGGCGGTGTGACGCGAGGTGGAGAGGTTCACACCAAAAGGCTTGTCCCCCGTCAGCGCCGCGCAATGGCCAAGCTGGCCCTCAAACTCGGCCATGGTCGCGGAGGAGCGCGAGGTGATGAACCCCATCCCCCCGGCATTGACCACCGCCGCCACATAAGGCGCATCCGACAGCCACATCAGCCCGCCCGCCAGAACGGGGTGACGAATATTGAACAAACGCGTGATTCGCGTCTCAAACTGCTTCTGGGGCATCTCCGCCCTCCCAGAAGCAGTCTCGGCCGGCGCGGCGGCCACGTCCACTGGGGGGGGACGATTAAACCAGGCCGCCCCCCTCACCCGCGATGGGCAAGATCACACCCGACCCAGCGCGTAACCCCGGCCGATCACATAGGCCTGCAAGGCCTCCACATCGGATTGCTGGGCATGGATGCGATAGCGCACCAGGTCGCGAATACTGACAATGCCGCACAGCCGGCCATCCGCCCCGCGCACCGGAAGATGGCGAAAATAGCCCTCATCCATGATCTCGGTCGCCTCATCGACCGAGGTCTGCGGCGTGACCGTCCGCACATCGCGGGTCATGAGTTCAGAAACCGCCATCTCCAGCAGCGCGGCACCAAACTGCGTCATCCCCCGCACCACATCGCGCTCACTGACGATGCCAACGAGATGACCCGCGCCATCCACCACCACCACGGCACCAATCCGGCGGCGGCTGATGATGCCAGCCACCTCCAACACCTGGGTATCGGGGCCAACCGCAATCACGGCGGGGCCTTTTTCACGCAATATGGCGGCAACAGTCATGGGGCTGATCCCTCTGCTCTCCTGAAAGCTCGTGGATATATCCGACCTTTTCACTCTGTCATCGTAACTATGGCAATCATGGATTCGAATTCACCCGGAGCTTTGCCCCAATGCCCCTCGCCCACCGGCCACCGGCCAGGCCATGCAGCATGGGTGGCTTGAAACCCAAGCCGCCAGCCCCGACGATGCGCCTCGCAATCCCCGGAGAATCCCCATGCCCCTCAGCCGCCGCAGCCTGCCCTCCCTCGCCCTCGCCACCGGGGGCCTGGCCAAAGCCCAGGCGCAGCCGGCCTGGGCGCCCAGCCAGACCATGCGGGTGATCATCCCCTTCACCCCCGGCGGCACCATGGACCCGGTGGTGAACATCGTCCGCCTCGCCCTGGAGCAAGAGCTGGGCCAGCCGGTGGCGCTCGACCACCGCCCCGGCGGCGCCACCGTGGTGGGCACCCAGGAGCTGCTGCGCGCGCCAGCGGATGGCCATAGCCTCATCATGATCGCCAATAGCTTTGCCGCCAATGTCACCCTGCGGCCATCCATGCCCTATAATCCGCTGCGCGATTTCGCCCCCATCATGATGGCAACCGTGGTGCCGCATGTGCTGGCCATCAACCCTTCCGTCGCGCGCGATTTCGCCGGCTTCGTGGAGGTGGCGCGCCGCCCCGGCGCCGGCGTTTCCTTCGGCAGCTATGGCATTGGCACCTCGAACCATCTCGGCGGTGAGCAATTCGCCCGCCTCGCTGGGCTCAACGCCACCCATGTGCCCTATAACGGCCCCGCCCAGGCCGGCACCGACCTGATGGGCAACCGCATCCAGTTCATGTTCGCCAACCTGCCCGACATGATCCAGCCGGTACAAGCCGGCCAGCTGCGCGCCATCGCCGTCTCGGCCGCGGCGCGGCTGCCGCAAATGCCCGATGTGCCAACCATGGCCGAACTCGGCTTCCCCCTGGTGCTCTCCGATAGCTGGTTCGGCCTGATCGCCCGTGCCGATGTGCCAGCCCCGGCGCGCGCGAGGCTTGAGGCCGCCTGGGTGGCCGCCCTCACCCGCCCCGAGGTGAAAGCCCGGCTGGAGGAGACCGGCTTCACCATCCTCGCCTATGGCAGCGAGCGCTTTGGCACCGAAATCAGGCGCTATACCGAGACCTATGCCCAGGTGATCCGCGCGGCGAATATCCGCGTGGAATAACCCCAGCCCCCATCACTGTGCTATAGAGTGCAGCGCAGCGAATCGCGGGAGAGTGCATCCAATGGCTTTCGTCATCGCCATCGCGCAGCAGAAGGGCGGCGCCGGCAAATCCACCGTCGCCGCCAATCTGGCCGCCACGCTGGCCGCCGGCGGGCAAAAAATCGCCCTGCTGGACACCGACCCGCAGGCCTCGCTCAGCCGCTGGGCAGAATTGCGCGCAGGCCGTGAGGGCGTGGCCGCCATCAGCTTCGAGGCCCCCTCCGGCTGGCGGGTCACCGGCGCGATCGAGCGCCTCAAGCGCGACCATGATGTGGTGATCATGGACACAGCACCCCATGCCGATACCGACAGCAAGGTGGCGATCCGCGCCGCTGACCTGGTGATCATCCCCATGCAGCCCGCCGGACCCGATCTCTGGGCCAGCGAGGCCACGCTGAAATTGGCCGCGGCCGAGAAAAAACCCGCCCGCATCCTGCTCAACCGCGTGCCCGCGCAAGGCCGCCTCAAGGATGTGATCATGGCCGAACTCGCCGCACGAAAACTGGAATTGCTCGGCCCGGGGCTTGGCAACCGCACCGCCTATGCCACAGCTTTCATGCAGGGCCTGGGCGTGAGCGAGGCGGCCGCGCGCAGCGCCGCCGCCGAGGAAATCGCCGCCACCATCGTGGCGCTGCGGGCATTGATGAAGGGCTGAGTGATGGCGAGTTTATGGTTGCTGCTGCATCTGGTTGGTGTGGTGCTCTGGGTGGGCGGCATGGGGTTTGGCGTTATGGTGCTGCGCCCCTCTTTGGCCGCGCTGGAGCCCCCGGCCCGGCTGGGGCTTATGGGCCAGGTGCATGGCAAATTCTTCCGCATGGTCTGGGTGCTGATGCCGCTGGTGCTGCTCTCGGGCTATATGCTGCTCTTTGGCGTGCATGGCGGCTTTGGCGGCGTGCGCTGGCCCATCCATGTCATGCACCTGCTCGGCCTCATCATGGCGGGTATTTTCGCCGCCATCTGGTTCGGCCCCTTCGCCGCCCTCAAGCGCGCCCTGGCCGCGGGCGATATGGGCCAGGCCGCCCCCTGCAATGAGCGCATCCGCAAGCTGGTCGGCATCAATGTCAGCCTGGGGATGCTCGCCATCCTCATGGCCGCCATGGCACGATAAGCCGCATGAGCGCTCTGGAAATCTCCGAGGATGACTACCCCGAAATGGCAGCCGTCGAGGCCATCCAGCGGGGGCTGCACAGCTATAACCAGGAACTCGGCGGGCCCTATGACCGCGAGCCCGTCACCGTGCTGGCGCGCGATGACGAGGGCGCCGTGCAGGGCGGCCTGCTGGGCCTGACCTATTGGAACTGGCTCTTCATCGACTGGCTATGGCTCTCGCGCGAGCAGCGCGGCCGCGGCACCGGCTCGCTGCTCCTCGCCCGCGCCGAGGCCATCGCCCGCAAGCGCGGCTGCACCCACGCCTATACCGACACCTTCAGCTTCCACGGCCCGCAATTCTGGGTGCGCAATGGCTGGGCCGAGGCCGGGCGGCTGGATGGCATGCCGCCTGGGCATTCGCGCATCTGGTTCCAGAAGGTGCTGTAGCGGGCTGCTGGAAAACGCAATGCTAGGGAAAGTAAGGTCGAGGGGCTTTGCCCCTCGAGCACCCCAGCAGGAAACTTAGTTTCCTGCACCTTCGTTAGATTATTTCAAATTATCCAAAGGTCCAGGAAAGTCGTCGACATATACGTCGACCCTGGTGGGAGAGCGCAATAGGGCAAAGCCCTTTCGCTCTTCACCTCCGCCATGAGCGTTGTTCAGCAGCCAATGGGGCAGCAAGAATCATGCGCCGCAACCCCGCAGGGTTGCGGCGCAGATAGCAACGCTACGCTTCAGATATCCGCGTAAACATGCGTCTCCGCCGCGGCACCCGGATGGGTCACCGCACCGCCACGGGCATTGCCCACGGTTTGCGCATATTTCCACAACACGCCGGAATTATAATTGGTCGTCCGCGGCGTCCAGGCGGCGCGGCGCGCGGCGAGTTCCTCGTCGCTCAGCGCCACATCAATCGTGCCCGCCTCGGCATCGATGATGATCTTGTCGCCATTCTTCAGCAGCGCGATGGGCCCACCCACCGCCGCCTCAGGCCCAACATGGCCAATGCAGAAGCCGCGCGTCGCACCCGAGAAGCGCCCATCGGTGATCAAGGCCACGCTCTCACCCATGCCCTGGCCATAAATGGCCGAGGTGGTGGAGAGCATTTCACGCATGCCCGGGCCACCCTTGGGGCCTTCATAGCGGATGATGATGATATCACCCGCCTTATAGGCGCGCGCATCAACGGCGGCGAAGGCATCCTCCTCACTGTCAAAGCACAGCGCCGTGCCTTCGAAGCGCAGCTTGGCCATGCCGGCAATCTTCACGATCGCCCCCTCAGGCGCCAGATTGCCCTTCAGCCCCACCACGCCGCCCATCTTGGAAATCGGGTTGGAGACCGGGCGCACCACATCCTGATCGGTCGGGAAGACCACATCCTTGTGGTTCTCGGCCAGGGTCTTGCCGGTGGCCGTGATGCAATCACCATGCAGCAGCCCGCCATCGAGCAGCGCCTTGATGATCACCGGCACACCGCCGATCTTGAACACGTCATAAGCCACATAATTCCCGCCGGGCTTGAGGTCGGCGATATGCGGCGTCGCCTTCATGATCCGGGCCACTTCCTCAAGCGGGAAGTCGATGCCCGCCTCATGCGCAATAGCGGGCAGATGCAGCCCGGCATTGGTCGAACCACCGGTGGCGCCCACGATGATGGCAGCGTTTTCCAGCGATTTGCGGGTGACGATATCGCGCGGGCGAATGCCCAGTCGCAGCAAATTCACCACCGCCCGGCCCGACTGCAAGGCCCAGACATCGCGCTCCTCATCAGGTGCCGGCGCACCGGCGGAATTGGGCAGTGCGAGGCCAATCACCTCAGAAATGCAGGCCATGGTATTGGCGGTAAACTGGCCACCACAGGCGCCAGCGCCCGGGCAGGCATGCTGCTCAAGCTCGAACAGCTCCTCATCGCTCATCATGCCGGCGGCATGCTTGCCCACCGCCTCGAAGACATCCACCACCGTCACATCGCGGCCATGATGATGGCCGGGCATGATCGAACCGCCATACATGAACACGCTGGGCACATTGAGGCGCACCATCGCCATCATCACCCCCGGCAGCGATTTGTCGCAGCCCGCGAGGCCGACCATCGCATCATAGCAATGGCCGCGCATCGTCAGTTCAATCGAATCGGCAATCACGTCGCGGCTGACGAGGCTGGACTTCATGCCCTGATGGCCCATCGCGATGCCATCGGTCACTGTGATGGTGGTGAATTCGCGCGGGCTCGCGCCTGCCTCGCGCACGCCCTTCTTGGCGGACTGCGCCTGGCGGGAGAGGGCGATATTGCAGGGTGCGGCCTCATTCCAGCAGGTGGCCACACCCACCAGCGGGGCGGCGATTTCCTCGGCCGTCATGCCCATGGCGTAATAATAGCTGCGATGGGGCGCGCGCTCCGGGCCGATGGAGACGTGCCGGCTCGGCATTTTGGATTTGTCCCAGGTGGTCATGGCGCGGTTTCCCCTTGTGGTCGCTTGCAAGCTCTTGTCGCCCGTGGAGGGCGGTTGGGCAAGATGCAGCTACCGCAGGATCAGCGCCCTTCAATCACCGCGTTGAAACGTCAAGCCGATATATTCCCCAATGCCCGATCCAGCTTGTCGATCAGCGCCCGCGCATCACTCAACCGGCTCGACATCTCCTGAATCACCTCTTCCTTGGCCCGGGCCACGAAATCCGGATTGGCCAGCTTCACCTCCGCCTGGCGCGCCTGCTCCTCGGCCTTTTGCCGCTCTTTCTTCAGCCGCACCGCCTCCGCTGCCAGGTCAATCACGCCGGCCAGCGGCATGAACATCTCAATGCCCTGCGCCACCGCCATGGCCCCAGGCCCCGCATCCGCCGCGGCATTCTCCACAAACACCGGCGCCTCCACACGCGCCAGGCGCAGCAATTGCGGCAAAAACGCCGAAAGCGCCCCCTGACCCGCCAGCGCCACGCGCAGCGGCACCACCGAGGAGGGCGGCACATTCATCGCCGCCCGCACCGAGCGAATGGCCGTCACCGCCGCAATCAGCGTATCAATATCGGCCAGCCGCACATCCTCGGCGGCAAAACCCGGGGCGGTGGGGAAGTCGCAGGTCACAATCTCCACCGCATCGCCATACCCCAATTGGCTATGCAACTCGGCCGTCACAAACGGCATCACCGGATGCAGCAGCCGCAGCACCACCCCCAGCACATGCTGGGCCACACCCTGAATTTCGGCCTTCTCCGCGCCATCCTCGCCATTGAGCACCGGCTTGGCCAGTTCAATGAACCAGTCGCAAAACACCCCCCAGGTAAAACCATGCACCGCATTGGCATAATCATCGAAGCGGAAGCCCTCCAGCGCCGTGGTCGCCTCGCGCACCACCGCATCGGTCTTCTCCAACAGCCAGCGCGCCAGCACGCCGCTCGCCTCCTCGCGCTTCCAGGCCGGGTTGGGCGCAATGCCATTGGTCTCCAAAAACCGCGCCGCATTCCACAGCTTGGTGACGAAGGCGCGATACCCCTCCATCCGCTGCTTGCTCAGCTTGATGTCCCGCCCCGGCGAGGCCAACGCACACAACGTAAAGCGCACCGCATCCGCGCCATAAGCATCGATCAACTCCAGGGGGTCCATCACATTCCCCTTGGATTTGCTCATCTTGGCGCCCTTCTCATCGCGCACCAGCCCATGGATCACCACGGTCGAGAAGGGCTCCCGCCCCATGCAGAACTCGCCCATCATCATCATCCGGGCCACCCAGAAGAAGATGATGTCAAACCCCGTCACCAGCACATCGGTCGGGTAGTGTTTTTCGAGCAGCGGCGTCTGCTCCGGCCAACCCAGCGTGCTGAAGGGCCACAGCGCCGAGCTGAACCAGGTGTCCAACACATCCGCATCGCGGGTCAGCACCACCCCCTCGCCCGCCGCCGCCTGCGCCTCGGCCTCGCTGCGCTCGACAAACACCCGCCCATCCGCCGCATGCCAGGCGGGTATCTGATGCCCCCACCAAAGCTGGCGGGAAATGCACCAGGGCTGAATATCGCGCATCCAGCTGAAAAATAGGTTCTTCCAATTATCCGGCTCAAACTTCACCCGGCCGCTCTCAACGCTCTCAATCGGCTTCTTCGCCAATTCAGCCGCGTTGCAATACCACTGCACCGTCATCCGCGGTTCGATCGGCACGCCCGAACGGTCACCATGCGGCACCTGATGGGTATGCGCCTCCACCAGCACCAGCATCTCCAGCCGCTCCAACTCGGCCACGATCAGCTTGCGCGCCGCGAAGCGATCCAGCCCCGCCAGCGTCGCCACAAACCCCTCAGCCTCGATCTCGGCGAGCGTCACCCGCGCCTCAGCATCCAGCACCGAGGGCATGGCCAGCCCATGCCGCCGCCCCACCTCGAAATCATTGAAATCATGCGCGGGCGTGATCTTCACCGCCCCCGTCCCCTTCTCCGGGTCGGAATACTCATCGGCAATGATCGGTATCCGCCGCCCCGTCAGCGGCAACACCACATGCCGCCCCACCAGCCCGGCAAACCGCCCATCCTCCGGATGAACCGCAACCGCCGTATCGCCCAGCATGGTCTCCGGCCGCGTGGTCGCCACCACAATCTCGCCGCCGCCCTCCACCGGGTAGCGGATATGCCACAGCGAACCCTTCACCTCGCGGCTTTCCACCTCCAGGTCGGAAATCGCCGTCTGGAACACCGGGTCCCAATTCACCAGTCGCTTATCCTGGTAAATCAGCCCCGCCTTATGCAGCCGGACAAACACCTCCACCACCGCCTGCGACAGGCCGGCATCCATAGTAAAGCGCTCACGCGGCCAATCCAGCGAGGAACCCAGCCGGCGCAACTGGCGCGAAATCGTCCCCCCGCTCTCTTCCTTCCAGGCCCAGACGCGCTCCAGAAACGCCTCGCGCCCCAATTCACGCCGCCCGGGCTGCTTGGCCTGGGCCAATTGCCGCTCCACCACCATCTGGGTGGCGATGCCGGCATGGTCGGTGCCGGGCATCCACAGCGCATCACGCCCCTGCATGCGGCGAAACCGCACCAGCACATCCTGCAAGGTGTTGTTCAGCGCATGGCCAATATGCAGGCTGCCCGTCACATTGGGCGGCGGGATCACCACCGTATAAGGCGCGCCCTCTCCCGAAGGGCCGAAAACCCCGGCCGCCTCCCAATGGTCATAGAGTCGCGCCTCAAACCCGGCGGGGTCGAAATTCTTGTCGAGCATGGCGCTTCGTCCAATGCCCGGGCGCCGGGGTCAAGCCATCAAGATCTTATTGCCGCTCCAACCCCACCTGCTCGGCCAATTGGGCGTAGCGGCGCATTTCATCACCAATCCACGCCCGCGCTGCCTCGGCCGTACCAGGGATGGTCGTATAGCCGGTGCGGCCCAGCCGCTCGCGGATTTGTGGCTCGCGCAGCACCGTGTTCAGCGCCGCATTGGCACGCGCCAGCATCGCCGGCGGAGCCCCTGCTGCCACCGCCAGGCCAAACCAGACGGTGAGCGAAAACCCCGGCACCGTCTCCGCCACAATCGGCAGTTCAGGGGCCAGCGGGAAGCGCTGAGCCGTGCTCAGCCCCAGAACCCGCACCCGGCCCTCCCGCGCCTGCGCCAGCCCCGCGGCCAAGTCAGTGAAGGTGCTGTCGATCCGCCCGGCAATCACATCGGTGAGCGCCTCCGGCCCGCCGCGATA
>NZ_JBBARU010000042.1:0-31884 GCF_040399605.1 Rhodovarius sp.
TGGTGATGGCACGCCACACCATGCCCGGCCGCCACGTCCTCCATCCCCGGCGCATGGTTCAGGCTCATTCCCGCAGTGTTGCAGAAGGGCAAAACCAAAGCTGCGCCCTTGCCATCACGCGGGCAGACGGCGCCAAAGATGTAGGTCGATGCGCTCCGCTGGTCCTGCGGCGCTGATGGCCTTGTGCCACGCCGTGCCCAGCGGCGGGTGATCTTGTTCTTCTGGCCGATACGGGCCTCGTCAGCGAACCATATCTCTATCGCATCAAGGCCGATGCCTTGGTCGGCCGCGATGCCTGTCAGCGCGGTGGGGAAGTTTTTTTGAATGTCTCGATGGCTTGGGGCGCCTGGTCATGGTGCTTCGGCCGGGCCGAGAGCTTGCGCATACCCAGGGCGCGCAGCTCCGTGCCAGTAAAGTCGGATCGAAGGGCGATGGCTCTGGCCATGGTGAGGCTCCAATGCTCACCAGCTTGAATCAGATCAGCCCCGCATCGGGGAATCTCCTTTCTGAGTCACTGCTTCAGGGATTGGGATTATCATTTGGGCGGCCATTAATATGCTATTAAATTATATATCATAATCTGGTTGCGTGGTCTGAGCCGGGCCATTTCCAACCAGGAATTCCTGCAATGGGTTTTTCATCATCGATCGACCTTTGCCGCCTCAAGGGCAGCACCGGCTTCCGGCTGGCTGGTGTGGCGGCTGCTCACCCGAATGCGGGCAGTGATCGGTTTGCTGCGCGCATTCTGGGCGGCACTTCGCCCAATCCCAACATCGCAATTGGGAAAGGCTTCTGACGCATGGCCAATTTTAATGGCACGGCCGGCAATGACAGCATCACCGGCACCGCCGACATAGACGTGATTCGTGCCGGAGGCGGCAACGACACGATTTACGGCGGCCTAAGTGCTGATAACATCCGCGGCGATGCCGGTAATGACGTGATCTTCGGCGAAGCAGGCAATGATATAATAGACGGCAATGACGGCGATGACGTGATCGACGGTGGCGCGGGTGGTGATACCATCGATCCCGGCTCCGGCAATAACATTGTATTCTGGCGTGCGGGCGGAGGCAATGACAGTATGTCCCTGAGGAAGGGCGCCAATATTCTATACTTGGAGGGCTGGGCGGGTGGCGCGGTGGTCAATGGTGCAACCTCTGGCGCGTGGAGTGTGGAGCTGACCAACGGAGGAACCCCTATCGCTTATTTCACGCGCAGCGATGCCGGCACCTCGGTCAGACTCACCGTCGATGATTGGGGCGCTGGCACCAATATCCGCGTCATTTCCACTATTCCCACGACCGGTCCCACGACCGGTGATGACACCCTCTTCGCCTACCCTTCTGGCAGTACCATCGACGGCCTTTCTGGCAATGACAGCATCGATGGTGGCGTAGGCGCGGACCGGCTTTATGGTAGCGCTGGCAACGACACGATCACCGGGGATGGCGGCAACGATACCATCGACGGCGGTGCCGACAATGACGTGATCAACGGTGGAGCGGGCGCTGATTATATCGCCGGCAATACCGGTAATGACGTGATCAATGGCGGTGCGGGCGATGATATCATCTATGGCAGCGAAGGCGACGATCACATCATCTGGCGTGCCGGCGGCGGCAGTGACGATGTCAACCTGCGCGCAGGCAGCAACATTGTGGACCTGGAGGGCTGGGCAGGCGGCGCGGTGACCGATGGCGCAAGCTCTGGAGCGTGGCGTGTGGCCCTGACCACCGGAGGCATAGCCACCTTCACCCGCATCGATGGCGCGGGCTCCGTCACGGTCAATGATTGGGGCGATCTCGGCGCCAATACCCGCGTCATTTCCAATATTCCAACGGCCGGTGATGACACCCTCATCGCCTACCCTTCTGACAGTGCCATCGATGGCCTTGCCGGTAATGACAGCATCATTGGTGGCGTAGGCAATGATGCCCTTATCGGTGGCATCGGTAATGATACCATCATGGGTGGCAGCGCGAACGATACCATCGACGCCGGAGCCGGCAACGACACCTTCATTTGGACCCCCGGTGACGGCAACGACACCATCACCCTGGGCGCTGGCAACAACACCATCGACTTTGGTGACAACGCTTATACTTATGTTGACAGCGGCAATCAGCGCGTTTTTACCATCGGCGATGCCACCATCACAATCACGGATTGGACAACCGGCACCAACAGCGTTGTCTTCTATAATCACCCGCCCGCGGTGACCTCCAGCGGCAACGCGAGCGTCGATGAGAATGCCACCGGCACGGTCTATACCGCCAGCGGCAGCGACCCGGATGCGGGCACGACGCTGACCTATGTGCTGGGTGGCGCCGATGCTGGGCTGTTTAATATCGACGCTGCCACTGGGGCTGTGAGTTTCAAGGTTGCGCCCAATTTCGAGGCGCCGGGCGATGTCGGCGCGAATAATGTGTACGATATCACCGTCACCGCCTCCGACGGTGCCCTCACCAGCCTGGCCAAGGCGGTGGCCATCACCGTTACCGATGTCGATGAGGCGCCGAGCGTCACCTCGGGCGGGGCCGTCAGCTTTACCGAGAATGCCGCTGGTGTCGTCTATACCGCCAGCGGCAGCGACCCGGAGGCGGGCACGACGCTGACCTATGTGCTGGGTGGCGCCGATGCTGGGCGGTTTAATATCGACGCTGCCACTGGGGCTGTGAGTTTCAAGGTTGCGCCCAATTTCGAGGCGCCGGGCGATGTCGGCGCGAATAATGTGTACGATATCACCGTCACCGCCTCCGACGGTGCCCTCACCAGCCTGGCCAAGGCGGTGGCCATCACCGTCACCGATGTCAACGAAGCCATCGACCTTTCCAGCTTCAATGGCATCAGCGGCTTCTGGCTCGATGGCAGGTCGGCCGGTGACCAAAGCAGCATTTCCGACGCCTCCGCCGGCGATGTGAATGGCGACGGCTTCGCGGATATCATCATCGGCGCCTATTTGGCCGGGCCGAATGGCACCTTCTCCGGCGCCAGCTATGTGGTCTTCGGCGGGAGCAGCGGCTTTGCAGCCTCCGTCAACCTCGCCGATCTTGATGGCACCAACGGCTTCCGGCTCGATGGCGTCGCAGCGGATGACTATAGCGGCTACTCTGTCGCCTCGGCCGGCGATGTGAATGGTGATGGCTTTGCTGACCTCATCATCGGTGCCCCCCAGGCTGACCCGAATGGCAGCAATTCCGGCGCGAGCTATGTGGTCTTCGGCAAGGCCAGCGGCTGGGCCTCCTCTCTCAACCTTGCGAGCCTGAATGGCAGCAATGGCTTCCGGCTTGATGGCGGCTCGGCCGGTGATAAATGCGGCTTGTCTGTGGCCTCTGCCGGCGATTTGAATGGTGACGGCTGCGCTGACATGATCGTCGGCGGCAGATACGCTGACCCGAATGGCAATGACCCCGGCGCCAGCTATGTGGTTTTCGGCAAGGCTGACTGGGCCGCCACGCCGGCCATCAACCTCTCGACCTTGAACGGCAGCAGCGGCTTCCGGCTCAATGGTGTCTCGACGGCTGACCACACCGGCAGCCCCGTAGCCTCCGCCGGTGACATAAATGGCGATGGCTTGCCTGACCTCATCATCGGCGCTCAGGCCGACAAGCCTGCCACCGATTCCGGCTCCAGCGCTGTCTATCTCAGCCAAGCCACCGCCGGCGCCACTTACCGCGGCAGCACCCTGGCCGATACGCTGCGCGGCACAGCCTTTGGCGACAGCATGAATGGCTATGCCGGCGATGACACGATGAATGGCGGCGCCGGGAACGACATCATCACTGGCGGCGCGGGCGATGACCTGGCCCAACTCTCCGGCGCGCAGAGCAATTATCGCTTCGGCGTGCGCGATGGCGTGGTGATCACCAGCGGCGCCGATGGCCAGGACCACTTCACCGCTATCGAACGCTTCAAATGGGGCGCAGCGGCGGATATCTCCATCGCCTCGCTGGCAGCCAGCGGGGTCAATCTCGGCCTAGTCTATTCCCGGCTGGGCAATCGCGACTTCGACTATAGCCTGCCTGATGTCTATACTGGCCCCCTTGCCGGCATCGTCAATCAACAAATCAACGGTGACACCAACGACATCGTCATTGCCACCATTCATGCTGATTTCTGCAATGCGGGCGCGGGCGATGATGGCATGGATGGTGGCGGTGGCAATGATATTCTGGATGGTGGGCTGGGCTCGAATTTCATCACCGGCGGTGCGGGTCTGGATAGATTTTTCATCGATGGCTGGGCTGCCGCTACCGCCATCACCTGGTCAACCATCACCGATTTTTCGCCAGGTGAGCAGGTCACGATTTGGGGCTATCAGCCTGGGGTAAGCAAATTCGTTTGGGTGACGAGTGATGGGGTGGAGGGCTTCAAGGGCGCGACGCTGCATTGTGACCTGGATGGCAATGGGCTGATCGATACCTCGCTCAGCTTCACCGGGCTGAGCCAGGCGCAACTGGCCACGCCAAGCTATGGGTCGGTCGACGGGAAAGACTATATCTTCTTTTCGTGATGCTTGATTTCAAGGAGTTTTGGCCAATGGCGCTGGCCAGCGAGCGGGGGCGGCCCCGCTCAATCGGGCCCCTGCATCAACTCTGCCGCCGGCGCCCGGGCCAGCATATAACTCGGCCGGGCCGCCACCCGCTCCATCCAGCTTGCCAATTTCGGCCGCTCTGCCCATAGCGCCTCGAACCGCAACCGCCGCAGCCGGTCGATAAACGGCGCCATGGCGCATTCGGCCAGGCTGAACATCTCCCCCGCCAGCCATTCCCGGCCATCCTGCAGCCCGGCATCAATCCGGGCCAGCACCGCATCCACCCGGCCGCGCGCATCCTCCACCACGGCCATATCCACAGGTCCCGTGGCCCAGCCGATGAAGTGACGCGCGCGGTCCGGCTGCGGGTGGGCGGCAACCAGCCGGGCGATCTCATCACCGCCCAGCCCCGCCAAGCGTTTCTTGATCATCAATTGGAAGGTGGCCGGGCGCTGCGCGTGGTAGAGCACCTCATCCTGCAACTTCACCCAGACCCGCATGGCGGCGCGCTCCGCGGCCGCTTGCGGCACCAAAGGCGGGCTGGGGAAGACCTCATCGAGGTATTCGTTGATCACACTCGATTCCGGCAGCACCAGCCCGGCATGGCGCAGCACCGGCACAACGCCGGCCGGGTTCAGCGCCAGGAAGCCAGCGCTGAGATTGGCAAAGGCAAAGAGGTCGACATGGCGCGATTGCCAGGCCAGACCCTTTTCCGCCAAGACCATCCGCACCTTGAACGAGCAGACGGAATCCCAGTCATGCCACAGCTCCATCACAACGCCTCCATGTCGGCCTCCAGCATAGGTGCTGCGTGAGCCGCGTCGAGGACCTGCGCCTGCTCACCGGGCGGGGAAATTTCACCGATGACACCCGGCCCGAGGGCGCGGCGGCCGCCTGCTTCCTGCGCAGCCCCCATGCCCATGCCAGCATCACGGCGCTGGACATCACCGCCGCCCGGGCGGCGCCTGGTGTGCTGGCGGTGTTGCTGGCCGGCGATATCGCCACCAATGACATCGCCCGGCCCATGCCGGTGGCGGGGCTGGTGGTGCCGCCCTGGCCGGCCTTGGCCGATAGCAGGGTGCTGCATGTTGGCCAGCCCATCGCCCTGGTGGTGGCGGAAACTCTCCCCCAGGCGCAGGACGCGGCGGAGCTGATCGCCATTGAATTCGCCACCCTGCCCGCGGCGGTGGAGCCGCGCGCCGCGCTCGCCCCGGGGGCGGCGCAGCTTTGGCCCCAGGCGCCGGGCAATCTCGCCTGCGATTGGCAGGGTTTTGCTGATCCGCAGGTGGCAGAGATTTTGGCCGGCGCGCCGCATGTTGTTCATCTTGGCCTCGCCCAGTCACGCATCGCCGGCGCGCCGATGGAGCCGCGCAACGCCACCGCCTGGATCGACGAGAATGGCCGGCCGGTGCTGCGCGCCGCCAGCCAGGGGGCGCGCTTTCTGCGCGATGCGCTGGCGGGCATCACCGGGGCGGATCTTCGGGTGCTGACCGGCGATGTCGGCGGCGCCTTTGGCCTGAAGACGCCGCCCTATCCTGAGCATGTCGCGTTGCTGGCTGCCGCCGCCATGACCGGGCGGGCGGTGCATTGGCAGGCCACCCGTAGCGAGGCCTTCGCCTCCGACACCCAGGCGCGTGAGGGCTTTGCCGAGGCAAGGCTGGCTTTGGATGAGGCGGGGCGGTTCCTCGCCCTCGATGTGCAATCGGTGGTGGCGCTGGGGGCGTTTCTCAGCACGGCGGGGGCGCATATCGCCACCAGCAATTTCGCCCGCTGCCTGGGCAGCCTCTATCGCATCCCGCATATCGCGGCGCGGGTGCGGCTGGCCTTCACCAATACCGTGCCCACCGGCCCTTATCGCGGCGCGGGGCGGCCGGAGGCCAATCACCTGATGGAGCGCTTGGTCGAGGCGGCGGCGCGGCAAACCGGCCATGACGCGCTGGCGCTGCGCCGGCTGAACATGCTGGCCCCCGCGGCCATGCCCTATAGCAGCCCGGTGAACACCTGCATCGATAGTGGCGATTTTGTCGGGCTGCTGGATGCCGCACTCCGCCATGCCGATGTGGCGGGCTTTCCCGCCCGCCGCGCCTTGGCCGAAAGCCAAAGGCGGGCGCGGGGCCTGGGGATTTCCTGCTTTCTCGAACATTCCGGCGGCATGCCCATCGAGGGCGCGGCGCTGCGCCTCACCCCCCAGGGCGCGGTGCTGCGCATGGCGTTGCATGGCAGCGGGCAGGGGCATGAGACGGTGTTCGCCCGCCTGGCTGCCGAGCGGCTGGGGCTGGCACCGGACGACGTGCAGGTGGTGCAGGGCGACAGCGATTTCGCCCTGGGTGGCAGCGCCGCCGTGGCCTCACGCGGCACGGCGACCGCGGGTTCGGCCGTGGTGGATGTGGCGGCCGAGGTGCTGCGTAAGGGCCAGGCCCTGGCCGCGCAGCGGTTGGAGGCGGCGGAGGCTGACCTGGTCTTCGCCGATGGCGCCTATTGCGTGGCGGGCACCGACCGCAAGGTGACCCTGCTCGCCCTCGCCGAGGGTGGCGGGCTGGATAGCCAGGGCATGACCCGCACCGCCGAGACCTATCCCAATGGCTGCCATATCGCCGAGGTGGAGATCGACCGTGATACTGGCCTCGTCACCCTCGTCGCCTATACCGCGACCGATGATTGCGGCGTGGTGCTCGACCATCATCTGGCCGATGCCCAGGTGATGGGGGGTGCCGCCCAGGGCATTGGCCAGGCGCTGTTTGAGCGTATTGCCTATGACAGCGAGGGCCAATTGCTCAGCGCCAGTTTCATGGATTACGCCCTGCCGCGCGCCGCCGACCTGCCCGGCTTTGCCTGCCACAGCGCCCCCTCGCCCTGCCGGACCAATGCGCTGGGGGTGAAGGGTGTGGGCGAGGCCGGCGCCACCGCAGCACCCGCGGCGATCATGAATGCCATCGCCGATGCCCTGCCGGCCGGGGCCGCATTGCAATTGCCGGCGACAGCCGAGGCGGTGTGGCGGGCATTGCAGGCTGGGTAGGGGCTTGGGTGGTGGATTGGCGGCGGGCACTGCCCGGGTGGATTTTTCCCGCCCGCCGTCGCAGTTTGGTGGCCATATAAGGAACCCAACATGCCGCAGCATTTCGACCTGATCCTGAAGAACGGCACATGCGTGCTCCCCTGGGGCGAGGCGCGCGCCGATATCGGCCTGCTTGCCGGCAAGATTGCCGCCATTGGCGACCTGAGGCTGGCCAGCGCCACCCAGAGCATCGATTGCGCCCATTTGCATGTTCTGCCCGGCATGATCGACGCCCATGTCCATTTGCGGGACCCGGGCGATGCCTCGGTTGAAACCCTGGAGAGCGGCACGCGGGCGGCGCTGCTGGGCGGCATCGCCACCGTCTTTGACATGCCCAATACCACGCCCTCCATCACCTCCTCCGAGCAGTTGGAATGGAAGCGCGGCTACGCCCAGGGCCGCTCCTGGTGCGATATCGGTTTTTATGTCGGCGGTGCGAAATCCAATCTCGATGACCTCGCCCGGCTGGAGGTCGAGCCCAATGTCTGCGCGGTGAAGATCTTTGCGGGTTCGTCCACGGGCGACCTGCTGGTCGAGGATGATGCCTCGTTGGAGCGCGCCATGCGCTCGGGCCGCCGCCCCATCGCCTATCACTCTGAGGATGAGTATCGGCTGCAGGCCCGCAAGCCGGCCTATGAGGCCGGTGGCCCGCACCGGCTGCATGCTGAATGGCGCGATGTGGAATGCGCGCTGATCGGCACCAAGCGCCTGGTGGGCCTGGCGCGCAAGACTGGCCGTCCGGCGCATATCCTGCATGTCTCCACCGCCGAGGAACTGGAATTCCTGGGCCAATGCCGCGACATCGCCTCCGTGGAGGTGCTGCTGAACCACCTCACCCAGACCGATGAGGCCTATGACCGGCTGGGCGGCTATGCCGTGATGAACCCGCCCATCCGCGACGCGCGCCATATGGCGGCGGCCTGGGCCGCCATGGCCAATGGCACCATCGATGTGGTGGGCTCCGACCATGCGCCGCATTCGCGCGCCGCCAAGGAGCGCCCCTGGCCGGCCACCGCTGCGGGCCTCACCGGGGTGCAAACCATCCTGCCGCTGATGCTGGACCATGTCTCCGCCGGCCGGCTCAGCCTCACCCGTCTGGTGGATGTGATGGGGGCTGGCCCGGCGCGGGTTTATGGCGCCGTGGGCAAGGGCCGGCTGGCGCTGGGCTATGATGGCGATGTCACGCTGGTGGATATGAAGGCGCAGCGCCGGATCGAGGAAAGCTGGATTGCCAGCCCCTGCGGCTGGACGCCTTTTGCCGGCCATCTCTGCCATGGCTGGCCGGTGGCCACCATTGTGCGCGGCCATGTCGCCATGCGCGATGATACGCTGCTGGGCAGCCCGCAGGGCGGGTTGGTCACCTTTCGGTAAGCCCGCCGCGCAAGACAGCGCAAATGCGCTAGGCTGGGGCCATGCATGAGATCACCATGACCCTGCTCTCCGGCCCTGGCCGCCCGATGGGCGACTCGGCGCGGCGCATCCGCATTCACCTTGCGCTCGACCTCCAAGGCGGGCCCAGCACCGAGGCCTGGCTGGCCGACCCAGCACCCTGGCCGGCCTGGCTGGACGCGCCGGATGCGCCGGATCGCCGGGGCGATCTGCAGCATGATGCCGATTTCGGCTGGCATTTGCGCCTGCCCGAGGGGGAATTGGCGCTCGATGATGCCAGCCTGTGGTCCATCGGCTTCCCCAGCTTTATCCGCCCGGGTGAGACGGTGCACACAAGGGGCCCGGATGGCGAGGATTGGGCCTGGCGCATTATCGCGGTGGATGCTGTGGGGTAGGGGGCTGCCCTGGCCTGGCCCCCATGCTTCGGGCTATGCCAGAGCAAGACCGAGGAGACCGCCATGCCACCCATCACCCGCCGCGCTGCCCTGAGCCTGGGCGCCGCCACCCCCATGCTGGCCCGGGCGCAGGGCGTGTGGCCTGAGCGCCCGGTGCGCATCATCGTGCCCTTTCCGGGTGGCTCCACCCCCGATACCGCGGCCCGCACACTGGTGCCGCATTTCAGCGCCGTCTTCGGCCAGCCCTTCGTGATTGAGAACCGGGTGGGGGCAGGGGGCAATATCGGCACCGATGCGGTGGCCAAGGCGACGGATGGCCATACGCTGGGTGTCTCCATCAATGGCCCCATCGCCACGGCACCGGCCTTGTTTGCCAATTTGCCCTATGACCCGATGCGCGACATCGCACCGATTTCGCTGCTGGCGCGCACCGGGCAGGTGCTGGCGGTGCACCCGTCGCTGCCGGCGCGCAGCTTTGCCGAATTCATCGCCCATGCCCGTGCCAATCCCTCCGCCATTGCCTATGGCTCTGTCGGCGCGGGGTCCGGCGGGCATTTGGCCATGGTGGATCTCATGGCGCGCACCGGCACCGAGATGGTGCATGTGCCCTATCGCGGCTTTCCCCAGGCGGTGGTGGATTTGGTGGCGGGGCGCATCCAGGCCATTATCATCATCGTCTCGGGCATTCTGCCGCAATTGCGTGAGGGGCAGGCCCGCGCCCTGGCGGTGACCGCGCAGGCCCGGGTGCCACAATTGCCCGATGTGCCGACGCTGCAGGAGGCAGGCCTGGCCGGCGCCACCTCCTATGCCTGGAACGGCCTGATCGGCCCGGCCAGCATGCCGGCCGAGCGGGTGGAGCGGCTGGCGATGGAGGCGCGGCGCGCCCTCGACGCCCCCGAGGCGCGAGGGCGTATGGAGGCCGCCGGTTTTCAGGTCACCGCCAGCACTGCTGCGGAATTTCGCGCCTTTATCGCCGAAGAGGCTGCCCGTTGGGGCGGCCTCATCCGGCGGCAGGGCATTCAGCCGGAAAGCTGAACCTGCCGGCTCAGACCTTGCGGGTGAGTGTGGGCACTTCCTCGCGCAGGCGAAAGCGCAGCGCGACCCAGATATTGTCCAGCGGCACCTGCGCCACGGGCAGCAGCCCAGCCTGGGTCAGCGGCTCCCAGCCATGCTCACGGTCGAGATCCGAGCGAATCGGCCCGCCCTTTTTCGGATAAGCGAACCAAAGCCGGCCACCCACGCCATAGAGATCAAGCGCCCGGGCGGCAGCGCGGCCGAGGCTCGCACGATCGGCCGCGAAGGCCAAAATCAGCTCAGGCTCCGAGGCGGTGGAGACCGGCAGGCCGTGTTTCATGCCGTTGGGCGGATCAATGACGGCGCATACCATGCCGGGCTTGAAACCGAGTTTCTTGGCGATAGAGACGGGTGCAATTGTGTCGCTCAGTGGTGAATTCAGGGCTGATGGCCCCGACCTCCCTTAAAATATGGCCGAACCGGTCGCGTGCGGCGGCTCAAGGTTTTTCGCAGTGGCAGATTTCGGCGTTGTGACACTACGATGCAATGGCTCGTAGGGGCCGTCCCATACGCCCCATTGCGCAACGGATCAAACCCAAAATTGCAAGAAGCGGTGATCGATTTTCCGGAAAAGACAAATGATTGTGTTGGAATGATCTTTTCGGCTGCGCATTAGGCCTTTTCGTCAGCCCTGGCTTGCGTCAAAAACGCGGCAGAAGACCAACACCAGAGGAATACCCCATGCTCCACCGCCGTTCGGCCATGCAGGCCTGCCTGCTCCTGCCCGGTATCGCCCGCGCGCAGGGTGATGCCGCCGAATGGCGCCCCACCCAGCCCATGCGCATCGTGGTCCCCGCAGCCCCCGGCGGCACCACCGACATCATGGCCCGAATGCTGGCGCAGCATCTGCAAAGCCGCTTCGGGATCAATGCGTTGGCCGATAACCGCTCGGGTGGCGGTGGCACCATCGGCACCATGGATGTGCTGCGCGCCCCCGCCGATGGCCTGACGCTGCTCTCGGGCAATATCGGCCCGCAGGCCATTGCCTATTCGCTGTTCCGCAACCTGCAATACCGGCCCGAGAGCCTCGCACCGGTGGGCAATATGATCCGCGGGCCGAATGCGCTGCTGCTGCACCCCTCCATCCCCGCCCGTACCGTGCCCGAATTCGTCGCCTATCTGAAGGCCAACCCGGGCAAGCTGGCCTATGGCAGTTCGGGCGTGGGGCAATCGCCGCATCTGTCTGGCGTGTGGTTCTGCCAGCTCACCGGCACGGAGGCCACGCATGTGCCCTTCCGTGGTGCAGGGCCGCTGATGATGGACCTCGTCGCTGGCAATATTCAGTTCAGCTTCGACAATCTCACCACCTCGGTACAGCAGATTCGCGCCGGGCAGGTTCGCGCCCTGGCGGTGACCTCGGCCGATCGCAATGCGCAATTGCCCGATCTGCCGCCGCTGCGTGAAACCATGGCGGAGCTGGCGAATTACGAGGTGAACACCTGGTTTGGCATGTTTGCCCATGGCAATACGCCACCCGGCGCCATTGCGGTGCTGAACCGCGAGATCAACAGCTTCCTCAACATGGCCGAGACCCGTGCGCGCTTCGCCCAGATGGGCGGTGTGCCAATGCCCGGCAGCCCGGCCGATTTTTCTGCCTTCGTGCAGGCCGAGATTGCCAAATGGCGCGGCGTGATCCAACGCGAAGGCCTACAGATGGATATTTCATGATGCGACGTCGCAGCCTGCTTGCCGCCCCCTTGCTGGCGGCCCCCGCTTTTGCCCAATCCTGGCGCCCCGCCAGGCCGGTGCGCGTTATCGTGCCGGTGGCACCGGGCGGCACCACCGATATCATCGGCCGGATCGTGGCGCAGCATTTGCAAACCCTCTGGGGTGGGCCGGTGGTGGTGGAAAACCGCCCCGGTGCGGGCGGCACCATCGGCTCGGCCGAAATGGCCCGCGCCCGGCCCGATGGGCTGACGCTGCTCTCGGGCAATATCGGCAGCCAGGCCATCGCCTATTCGCTGTTCCGCAACCTGCCCTACACCATGGCGCAGCAGACGCCGATCATCGGCACCATTCGCGGCCCGAATGTGCTGGCCTGCCACAATGATGTGCCGGCGCGCAATCTGGCGGAATTCGTCGCCTGGCTGCGTGGCCAGCGTGGCCGCGCCGCTTTTGGCTCGACCGGGGTGGGCCAATCCACCCATCTCACCCCCGTATGGATGCTGCAATTGCTGGGGGTGGAGGCGGTGCATGTGCCCTTCCGCGGCTCAGCGCCGATGCAGACCGACCTGCTGGCCGGCAATGTGAAATTCGCGATCGATAACCTGACAGGCATCATCGAACTGGTGCGTTCGGGCCGGGTGCGTGCCCTAGCAGTCACCTCGGCCGGGCGCAGCCCGCAATTGCCCGACATCCCGGCCATGCGTGAGGCGGGGGGCGAATTGGCCAATTTCGACGTGAACACCTGGTTTGGCATTTTCGCCCCCCCGGGCCTGCCGGAGCCAGCGCTGCGCGGCATCAATGCCGATATCCGCGCCATGCTGGAAATGCCCGCCACCCAGGCGCGCTTCGCTGAATTGGGCGGCGTGGCCTTCCCCAATACCCCGGAGGAATTCGCCGGCTTCGTGCGCGATGAGGCGCGGCGCTGGGGCGAGGTCATTCGCCGCGAGGGGCTGCAATTGGACGCCGTGTAAACGTCGCATAGTCTGACTGGCTGATAAAAACCAATAGCGTGGGATGATAAGATCGAGGGGCTTTGCCCCTCGAGCACCCCAGCAGGAAACTCAGTTTCCTGCACCTTCGTTTAATTTGTGATTTTATAGTATGACTCACTCAAAATGATTTTTAATTATACAAAAATTCAAATACTATTTTATATAAAAAAATCATTCAAAGGTCCAGGAACATTGTTTTCATGGTGGGAGAGCGCGAAAGGGCAAAGCCCTTTCGCTCTTCCCTCCGCCAGCAGTGTTTTTCCGTAACCTGCTAACCTCGCCTGGGGATTGCCCTGATGATCACCCGCCGTTTGTTTCCCGCCGCCATGGCGGCCCCCGCTCTTGCCCAGGCGGCCATCAGTGCGGGGCCGGCGCGCATGACCTTTGTCGAGCCCAGTGCCGGCGGCGAGATGCCGGTCTGGCTGCATCGCCCTGCTTCCTGGCGCCCCGGCGGGCCGGTGGTGGCGGTGCTGCATGGCGCGGGCCGCACCGCGCGGGGCTATCGCGATACCTGGGCACCATATGCCGAGCAGCGCGGCTTTCTGCTGGTCTGCCCTGAATTCAGCCAGGCCGCCTATCCCGGCCCTGCCGCCTATAATGATGGCGCCAGCGCCGGCCGCCCGCGTGAGGCTTGGAGCTTCTGGGCGCTACCCAGGGCGGTGGCGGCGGCGCGCCGCGCGGTGGGTGAGGATGGCTCGGCTGGGCGTTTCCACCTCTATGGCCATTCCGCTGGCTCGCAATTCTCCCATCGCTACAATTGGCTTTGTGATGCCGAGGGGGTGGATCGCATGGTCTTCGCCAATGCCGGCTTCTACACATGGCCCGATATCACCCGGGCCTTCCCCTATGGGCTGGCCGGCACCACGGCCGGTGAGGCGGCGCTGCGCCGGGGCCTGGCGCGACCGGCGGTGGTGCTTCTGGGCGAGCAGGATATTCGCCTCACCCGCCCCACCCTGCGCCAGACGCCCGAGGCGATGCTGCAAGGCCCGCATCGTTTTGGCCGCGGCCAGGCGTTTTTCGCGGCCGCGCGTGAGGCGGCCGCGAGGCTGGCTGTGCCCTTTGGCTGGCGCATGGCCTTCGTCCCCGGGGTTGGCCATTCCAATGGCGGAATGGCGCCGCGCGCGGTGGAGATGCTGTTCGATTGATGGCGGCGCTTCCTCCCACGGTTTCACCTCAGGCGATTCCCGCGCGTCGCAAACCGACCTATCCTTCCGCCAGGACATCCAAGGAAAACGCCATGCCCATGCTGCAAAGGCCGGGAAAACCCAGCCTGCACCTCACCATTCACGACAATACCGACCCGTGGCGCGATGCGCCCTGGCTGATCCTGCAGCATGGCTATGGCCGCTCGGCAGTGTTCTGGCATGCCTGGGTGCCCTATCTCTCACGCTTCTACCGGGTGGTCTGCCCCGATCTGCGCGGCTTGGGGCAATCCACCTTCGATTTCGACGCCGATAGCCACATCCATGTCGAGGGTTTTCTCGAAGATCTGGTGGCGATCATGGACCATCTGGGCGGCGGCCCGGTGCATTATTGCGGCGAATCACTGGGCGGCATTCTGGGCATCGTGATGGGGGCGACCATCCCGGAGCGGTTGCGCAGCCTCACCCTGCTGGCCGCACCGGTCACCATCCCCAAGGCGACGCAGGAGGCCTTTGCCTGCGGCCATGCCACTTGGCAGGATGCGTTGCGGATCATGGGCAGCCGCGGCTGGTCGGATTACGTCAATGGCGCCACCCGCTTTCCGCCGGATGCCGACCCGGCGATGGTGCGCTGGTATGCCGATGAGATGGGCAAATCACCGGTGGAGGTGCTGATCGCCCTCTCCCGCGTGGCTTCGAAGGTGGATGTCTCGGGCTATCTCACCAAGGTGGCGGTGCCCACGCTTGGGCTTTACCCCACCGCGGGCGTGGTGACGGGGCATGAGGAGGCGCAGATTCGGGCTGGTATTCCAGGGATTCGCGTGGTCAACCTGCCCACCCGCTTCCACGCCATCCAAACGCTCATGCCTGTGGCCTGCGCCAAGACGCTGCTGCATTTCTGCGGCCAGATTGATGGGGTGGCGCATCACGAGTGAACACGCTGTCGCTGCTGCGGAGGTCGGCCAGCAACCCCGCCCCATCGGGCGCGGCCAGCGGCAGGGCAGGGTCGCGGCTGAGGTGGATGGGCGTGTTTCCTTCGCGAGCGGCCTCGCTGGCCGCATTCTCGGTCGATAAAGTTACGCCCCCCCCCTTTGGTGGAAGCTTGGGCGCGGCGACCTCGGCTATGTCAGGGACGCTGCAATCTGCGATCGCCGCAGGCTTACGTGTTAAGCGCCGCCGTGCCACCCTCGTTTCGTAATGATGCGGGCGCGGAGCAGAGACACACATGTGAGGGGTAGGCGGTGGCGATGATCGCGCCTCCGCCGCCCGTGCCGGCGCAGCGTTTGCCGTTTTCGGTGCTGACGGGCTTCCTGGGCAGCGGTAAGACCAGCTTCCTCTCGCGCGTGCTGGCGAGCCCGGGCTTTATGGACACCGCCGTCATCATCAATGAATTCGGCGCCATCGGCCTCGATCACCTGCTGCTCGAAGCGGTGGATCAGGACGTGGTGGAACTGCCCAATGGCTGCGTGTGCTGCGCGGTGCGGCAGGATCTGGCGCAGACGCTGTACATGCTGCTCCGCCGCCTCGCGCGCGGCGAACATCGCCCATTCCGCCGCATCGTGCTGGAGACGAGCGGCCTCGCGGAGCCGGCGCCGATTCTCTACACCCTCTCGGCCGATGCCTTCCTAGAGGCCTCGCTTGGCGTCGATACCGTGGTCACCGCGATCGACTCCGTGCTGGGTGCCAGCACGCTGGAACGCTTCCCCGAGGCCGTCGCGCAGGCCGCGAGTGCGGACCGGCTGCTGCTGACCAAAACCGACCTGGCACCTGCCTCAGATGCACTTCGTGCGCAACTCGCCGCGCTGAACCCTTTGGCCGGCCTGGTCGATGCACAGGAGGGCGACCCGGCGGCGCTGCTGTTCGGCGGCGCCATCACGGCCATTCCGCGTGCGCGCCGCTTCGCGACCGCAGTGCATGCGCACGGCATCGCCGCCTTTACGATGACGCTGCGCCGGCCGATGACGCGCCTTGCCTTCGCCATGGCGCTGGGGCGCCTCGCGCAGGAGCATGGCGAGGATCTGCTGCGCGTGAAGGGCATCGTGGCATTCGCGGACAGGCAAGGCGGCCCGGCCGCCATCCATGCCGTGCAGCACACGATGTACGAGCCGCGCTGGCTGCCCGATTGGCCGGATGCGGACCGGACCAGCCGCATGGTGTTCATCATGCGCGGCATAGCGCCACAGAGACTGCTCGATGGCTTCGTGGCCGGCGACCCGGTGCTTGGTGAAAACCCGATGCTTGGAAAAACAGCGAGAGAAGGAATGGCGTGATGCTGGATCTGTTGATCACCAACGGCCAATGCGTGCTGCCGAGCGGGCTAGCCGCCGTCGATATCGGCATTGCCGGGCAGAAGATCGTCTCCATTGGCGCGCCAGGAACCCTGGCCGCGGCCGGGCGTAGGGTGGACGCCAAGGGAGGCTTAGTAATCCCCGGCGGCATCGACCCGCATATCCATTGTTCCTCCGCCATCAAGATGAGCGCTGCCGACCCGGCGAAGTTTACCGACCCGCCCTCGCAGGTCAGCCGCGCGGCCCTCTGGGGCGGCACCACCACGCTGATCGACTTCGTACAATGCACGCATGAGCGTTCCATCCAGCAGGCGATCGAGCAGACCGACGCGATCTGGAAGGGTGATTGCTACTGCGACTATGGCTGGCACCTGACGCTTATGGGCGCGATCCCGCAGGTGCAGTTCGGCGAGGTGGCCGAAGCCATTCAGGCCGGCCATGCCAGCATCAAGATGTTCACCACCGACATCCGCTACGGCCAGACCGGGCGCATGGTCCAGCACGGCCATATCTGGGAAGCGCTGAAGGTGGTGGCGAAGCAGGGCGGCATCGCGGCCATCCACGCCGAGGATAATGACATCGTCATGTTCATGTATGAGAAGCTGATACGCGAGAACCGCGTCGGCTTCGAATTCATGGCCGAGGTGCACAATACGCTCTCCGAGGAGCTGGCGTTCAACCGCGTCATTCGCCTGGCCGAAAATGTCGAGGGCTGCGCGCTGTACATGGTGCATGTCTCGGCGGCGACGGGCGTGGCCGCGCTGGCCAATTCCCGCGCGCGTGGCTTCCCGATGTATGGCGAAACCCTGCACCAGTACCTGATGTACACCGCCGAGGACTACAAAAAGCCCAATGGGCAAATCTACCATACCTACCCCTCGCTCAAATACCCCGAGGACCAGAAGAAGCTGTGGGAGGCGACCAACCGCGGCGCGCTGCAAGTCATCGCGACCGACGAACTCTGCTGCCCGCTGCGCATCAAGCTGCAGGGCAGCCGCATCGACGACACCACGGGCGGCAATTCCGGCGTCGAGCCGCGCGTGGGCCTGATGTACACGCAGATGGTCACCAAGCGCGGCTATACGCCGGAGCATTTCGTGGACATGGTCTCGACCAACGCGGCCAAGATCATGGGGCTGTATCCGCGCAAGGGCGCGCTGGCCGTGGGCTCGGACGCGGATGTGGTTGTGCTGGAGACCGGCATCGACAAGACCATCCGCGCCGAGGACATGCACGAGACGGATTACACGCCGTGGGAGGGGCACAAGGTGACCGCCTGGCCGCGCGTGACGGTGATGCGCGGGCGCGTGGTGGTGGTGGATGGCGTCTTCTCGGGCGACCTCAAGCAGGGCGAATTCCTCCCCCGGAAGATCCCCGACGAGGTGCGCAGCCGCCCGGCGGTATAGCGCATTTTCAAGCCTTGCGGCTTTGCAAGGCGACCCGGCAAATGCGCAAAAGCAAAGACTGGAGCCGTTTTACCGTCTTCGCCTTGGGTGAAATGGCTCGGGCTTCTGGCACTATCTCGGCCACTGCTTGCATGTCGCCGGCGCATAGAACCTGCCCGACCTCCGAAACCATGTCAGAGCGGGCGCAATAGCCTTATCTCCCGGGGTTTTGCCCCGGTTGCCTGATTTTTGATTAAATAACTGAATAGATTATCATCAGTTCAAATAAAATCGTTTGAGCGGATAAAAATATTCTACAAAATAAAATTTATTGCCTACAAAGTGAGTTTTTTTGAAGAAAGCAGGCTCTAAATCGGCACTGATCGCCAATCCAGTTGCTGATTTGGTGTCTGAAGCTATCGAGGTGCTCTCTGGTATGACGATGAATATAGTGGAAAACAGCGACGAATAGTTACATCTGGTCCTGTCGCCCAAGCCTGCCGGTGAGTTCTCCCAGGGTGACGTCAAATCGGTGGCAGGGAATGGTCCTCAAGGCCATATGCGCAAGTCTAACCGAAAAAAATGGCTCGAGAGCCAAGGCTGAGGCATGCTCAAGAACGCCGGGAACTTATAAATTATCTCCCATGGTGGTGCCCCTTGCATGATGCCCTTTCCAGCCTGGTGGCAGCCACCGCCAGCGGCGACTGGGTTACCTTCGGGGTGTGGTCAGGGCCCCTCCATTTGGGGCATTGGCCGTGCCGCCCGGTTCGTTAGACTGAGCTGTGATGAACATGGCATGCTCTTCATCAAGCCCAGGCTCTGAGCCAGATCGATCTGCCTGATGCGTGGCTCGCCATAAAGGGTTGAGAGGGCGGGGTAAATTTCCAGATTCACCCTTGTTGACGCGGGCATGCCCGGCCATAAAAATAGACACTATTTATAGTTTTGTTGCGAATTACAGTTCGTGCAATGTCGGCTGGGAGAGCCATGATGGATTTTATGACACTCAGTTTACTTGGCGCGCTCTTTATGGGCCTGATGGCGGGCGACGCAGCGATCAGTTCCAACACCATGTCGGTCAATGTCGGGCTGCCGCCCATCGTGCAGAATAGCGGGCTCACTCGTCGCGCGGCTGAAGAAATCTTCGTCACCGAAATCGCCCGCATCGTGTCCGTTCCCTCAGTCGTGCCGGTGCCCACCCCCCGTGTCGCCTCTCGCGGAACCTTAATCGGCGCGCTGGCGGAGCCGCTGAAGCTGACTGGACTGACCGCAGCCCTGCAGGACCTCTTCGGCCTGGAGCACGTCCGCATATCCGCCACCATGTTGCATGTTGAAGCAGGGCTCAGGTTGGAGATTGTGGTATCGGATCATGGGAAGCCGCTGAGGCTCCTGGAGCTTACCCAGCCGAATTTGAATGCGGTGGAGTTGCTGCGCCGCGGAGCGCGCGAAGCCTTTGCCGAAGTCGTGCCCTACCAGGTCATCCTCGCCCAGCTGAATGATTTTCTTGATGGCGCCCAGACGGATCTCAGCGGCGTGCGCGCGACAACAAGCACCATGCTGGGGCGCAACTGGACACGCGATGATCATGTTGAACATTCCGCGTTGTTGAACCTGAACGCCGTCCTCTTCCTGCTAGAGGGCGATCCAGCGCAGGCCGCGCGCGAGGTTCAACTGGCCGATTCTCTTTTGTCCACGCGTTCCATCCATGCCCTGAACGCCGCGTTTCTCAGTATTCTGAGCGGAGATCTCGAACAGGCGCGGGCGCAGACCGAGCGCGGCATCGCCCTCAGCCGCCGTGAGCCCCCGTTCATTCGCCCCTATGTGCTGATCCAGCGCGGCCTGCTGGCCTGGGCCGAGGGCAAGCGGGAGGTTGCGCTCCAACTGATGCAGGAGGCGCTGCAGGTCGAGCCAGACAACCGCAACGCCCGCAGCTACGTCGCCTGGTTGCAGCACCTGAATAGCGGCGCGCCCGGCCATTTCGACCCGGCCAGCCTGCCGAGGCCGCTGAACCGCACGCAGATGATACCGGCGCTGATGGCGTCGGTCTTCCTGCAGGAGCCGCTGGCGCGGCAGATTCACCGCGCGTCGTCGCGGTAGCAAAGCCACTCGCTCAGGCCCGCTACCGCATGGCGGCCAGGCTGGTGGACCTCAGACGGGTTCGCCGCCATCCCCACCGGGGGCGGATGATAGCACCACCACCGGGCAGCGGCATCGACCAAAAAAGGGCAAGCGGTTGCATCTGCCGCGGCCGCGCGCCGGTAAAGCTGGGCCTCACTCCGATGCAGCGCCGGCCGACAATCTCAGCCAGCGCAGTCAGTTATTGGGCCGTCCGAATTTCGCAAGCCACCGCTCACGCTTCACCGCTGCACGGTGTTGCTCTTGGCACCCTCCTGCAGTCTCGACCGCGAGCGGCGCGAAAGCATGTTGAGACCTTCAACCACGGCCGAGAAAGCCATCGCCGCATAAATATAGCCTTTTGGCACTTTCACACCAAAGCCTTCGGCGATCAGCGTCATTCCAATCATGAACAGGAATGACAATGCTAGGATAACGACAGTCGGGTTCGCGCTAATGAATTGCGCCAGCGGAGTTGCAGCAACAAGCATCACGATTACCGTGAAGACCACCGCAATAACCATTATCTCGACGTGTTGAGTCATACCCACGGCAGTGATTATACTGTCTAATGAAAAAACCAAATCCAGTAAAAGGATTTGAGCGACCGCCGCAGCGAAATTCATCGCCACCGTCCCACCGCCAAACATGTCCGGTCCGGGGTCAGGATCAACGGTGTGGTGGATTTCCTTGGTTGCCTTCCAGACCAAAAACAGCCCGCCACCTATGAGTATCATGTCACGCCATGAAAAACTCTGGCCGAATAGCGTCAATACGGGCTCAGTCAACTGTACGATGACAAAAACAAGGCTCAGCAGCACAAGCCGCAGTATCAGCGCAGCGCCGATACCAATTATTCGGGCGCGTTCACGCTGATGTTCAGGCAATTTATTGGTCAGGATCGAGATGAACAGCAGGTTGTCAATGCCGAGCACCACCTCCATCGCAATGAGGGTGGTGAGTGCAACCCAGGCGGCTGGATCAGCAGCCAAGGTGAGGAGATTATCCATCGATTAGCCTCTACCCCTGTCTGGAAGAACTCATTTCTGTGCCTGTTACACCACCACGCGCAGGGCCACTCTACATTACATTGTAGTAATTTTTTGCGGCGGATGTCAACGGCCCTACCCATTCAGGCCAGTGTGACGGTGCAAAAGCAGGGCACGCCTTATTGGTCTCATGCCTCGCAGTCAAACTAGAGCCTGTTCCGTTCGCCTCGGCTCACTGCACAGGATCTAAGCCTCTGTTTGTCGAGCATCTTTATCCGCTCAAACGATTCCGTTTGAACGGGTGATGCTCCAGGCGCAAAGAGCCCCGGCCGCCCCCAAAGCGGACAACCCATCAGGGGGGCATGTTATATTCCGCCCTGCTCAGCACATCGCCAACGATCCTGTGGCCCGCTTTGATACCGCCATGCTGAGCGCTTCCTCAGCGCTTCAGCGCCGCCACCTCCGCCCGCAGCGCCCGGACCTCGGCCAGCACTGCCGCGATGTCTGGCTTCTCAGCCCCCGGCTTTTCGTCGCGCAGCGACTGGATACTCTCCACGATCACGCCAATGAACAGGTTCAACACCACGAAGGTCGAGATGATGATGAAGGGCATGAAGAAGAGCAGCGCCAAGGGTTGCGCCTCCGTTGCCGGCTTCACGATATTGGCCCAGTCATCGAGCGTCATAAGCTGGAACAGGGTAAACAGGCTGGCGCCCAGCGTACCGAATTGTTCTTCCATCTCGGCGCCGAAAAGTTTGGTGGCCATGACGGCGCTGACATAGAAGACGAGGCCCATCAGAAGCATGATGCTTCCCATGCCCGGCAGCGCAGCCAGCATCGCCTCCACCACATTGCGCAGCGAGGGGACTATTGAGATCAGCCTGAGGACCCGCAGTACCCGCAGCGCCCGCAGCACCGAAAGCGCGCCCGAGGCCGGCATCCAGGCGATAACAATGACTGCGAAATCGAAGATGCTCCACGGGTCACGGAAGAATCCGCCACGGAAGGCGAAGATCCGCAAGGCCAGTTCGGCAGTAAACACCAACAACAACACCATGTCCAAGACATGCAAAAATCCGCCAATGGTGCCCATGACGCGGTCGGACGTCTCCAGGCCCAGCGTGACGGCATTGATCAGGATGAGGCCGATGACCAGCCGCTGAAACGGGCTGGACTGAGCCAGGCGGGAGGAACGGGCGCGCAGCCCGGTCCCATTGATGATCTGGGCTTCTGACATGTCAGTATCCTGGGCGATTGGTTACGGTCGCGCCATGCATGGGGCGCCGGGCAGGGTCAAGCCCCGCCCGCATGTGATCATGAGCGTATCATCCGCTCAGACGGGTTCGTTTGAGCGGATAAAGATGGCGGAAAAACAGAGCCTAAAACCGTTTCACCGTCTTCGCTCGCGCTGAAATGCCTCTAGACCGCCGCCGGCAGGTTCCCAGTCCGGATCAGAAAAGCCGCCCGCGCCGCCGCCGCACACCAATCCGCCCCGCCATCGGGGCAGCGCACCAGCCGCACCGAAGGGTACCAGATGGTATCCTCCCGCCTCTGCTGCCAGCGCCAATCGCTCTCGCGCCCATGCGCCAGCAGCAGCGCCGGCCGCCCCAGCGCGCCGGCCACATGCAAGGCCGCCGTATCCACTGACACCACAAGATCAAGTGCCACCATCGCTGCCGCGGTATCCAGGAACCAATCCGGCCCCTGATCCATCTCCGGCCCCAGCCGTTCAAGCGCGAAAGGTGCGGGAGCATCCTCGCCCGGGCCCTTTTGCAGCGCGAAAAGCCGCACCCCCGGCAGAGCCGCAATGGGGGCGAAAGCCGCCAGCGGCGCTGAGCGATGCCGATCCACCGGCGCCGCCGGGTTGCCCTGCCAGACAATGCCAATCCGCAAGCCCTCACCGCCGATTCGCGCCCGCCAGCGCGCAACGCGCCCGCCATCCACTGTCAGATAGGGGATTTGTCCGCGGTATTCCTGCGGCCGCAGACCCAGCGCCTGCGGCAGGTTGAGCAGCGGCAGCCAGGATTTCACCCCCTGTACCCGCCCCGCCGTGCCGCTCGCGCGCAGGTCAATACCCGCCAGCAGCGGCGCCAGCAGCGCATGGATGCGCCCATCCAATACCGCATGCACCCGCACCCCCCGCGCCTGCAGCAGGGGCAGGTAGCGGGCGAATTGGATGGTATCGCCCAAGCCCTGTTCACCCATCACCAGCAGCGCCTCGGGCGCCGGGCCACCGCGCCAGATCGGCATCGCCTCCGGCCCATTCGGCCCCATCCGGCTCACCTTGGGGAAAATGTCAGGCAGCAACTCGAAGCGCACCTCATAGGCATCCCAGGCTTCCTGCCAGAGTCCGGCAGCAAACAGCGCCCGCGCCAAAGCCGCCCGCACCCGCAAATCCTGTGGCACCAGCCGTGAAAGGGTGCGCAGCGCCGCAGCGGCCTCCAGGCAGCGCCCTCCATGCAGGGCCTCGTCCAGAACGGTGAGGATGGGCGCGATATCCGGCGGCTGCGACATGATGCCAAATCATGCAACAAATCGCGTCATATGGGAATAGCGCCGGGCCGAAACAGGCAAATGGCGCTTGCCTTTATCGGTAAATAATCCTATAACACAAACGCTGTTTGACAACCCAATCCCCAGGCCAAAGCCACCGCCGCCACTGCGGGGCAATTTGTCCGAATACGACATGGTCGCCGCATAGCCCCGCAGCCCCGCCTCGCCCAGGCCCAAAAAACCAAGCCCCCGCCTCGCCGGCCACCGGGTGGGGCAATTTGTCCGAATACGACATGGTCGCCGCATAACCCCGCAGCCCCGCCACCCCGCCAGCCACCCCGCAGCCACTGGGGCGGGCTATTTGTCCGAATACACCGCTTTCACCACATCACCGCCGCGGCCCCGCCTCCCCCCCTGGCCCCGGTGGCTGCGGGCTCACACTCACCGGCTCCTGCGCCAGGCCGAACAACCCGCGCAAAAATCCCGGCGTGATGGTCGAAAGCGGGTTCACCTGCACCTGCGGGTCCGCCGCCGGCCCCTGCACCCGGAACGCCGTGGCAAATAGCCCACCGCCAGGCTCAGGGCTGAACAGCCGCCCCACCAGCGGCAAATTGCCCAGCACCGTGTTGATCATATAGGCCGGCACGATGGTGCCCTCGAGGTCGATCATATCCGCCTCACGCAGCACCCGGCCCCGCACCGTCAGCCCCAGGCTGGGCGAGAAGGCATGCGCATCATTGAGCGTCAGCACCTCGCGATTCATGCTGAAGGGCACATTGGCGCGATTGAAACTCAGCCCCGCCCCGCCCTGCAGCGCATCCACCAGCCCGTAGAGCGTCATCGCCTGCAACAGCTTGCCGATGGCCGGCGCGCCGCGCACCACAAAACCTTCCAGCTCAGCCGTGCCGGTCAGCGGCGCGTTTACCGCATTGCTCGCCCAGCCGCCATTGAGGTTCAGCCGCCCACCATCGATCGAACTGATCCCATCCAAGGCCCGCAGCACTGCCCCGCCATCCTCGGCGGTGAGCCGCAAGGAACGGCCCTGCGGCCGCGGTGCCACCACCAGCTCAAAGGCGCCGGAGGCCGTGCTGGTGCGGCCGCGCAAAAATCCCTGCCGCAGCACCGAGTGCTCATCCACCACCGCACGGCCCTGCACCCCCAGCAATTCCCGGCCCTCGCCCAGCGTCACCCGGTCAAACCGCGCCTCCAGCACCATGGGGGGCGAGGTCGCGGCCTCTGCCGGCGCCTCCGTCGCGCCACGCCGCTCGGCAAAGATCGCCCGCAAATCCAGCAGCGGCCCGCGCAGCGTCGTCTGCCACGGTGCGCCCGGCTGGGCAGGCGCGCGCACATCACCCTGGAAGCGGCTGCCGCCAAACTGGCTCTCGGCAATCTCAAAGCGCTCGATCCGGCCGCGATTAACAATGGCGCGCCCGCGCAAGGACAGATCAAGCACGTCCAGCCGGCCATTATCCAGGCCTACAAGATTATCGCCATGCAGCCGGACCACCACCTCGGCGCTGCCTGGGCTGCCCTGCGCCTTGCTCCAGCGCGCCGCCGGTACGGCCAGCGTGGCCGGTGCCAGGTCACCGCGCAGGGTGACCATGCCCTGGCCATTGCGCCGCCGCTCGGTCCGCGCATCAATGGCGACGGACCCGCCCAGCACATCGCCCAGATCAAGCCCCAGCTGGGCCAATTGCCGGGCCGAGACGGTGCCCTGCACCGTCTCGCGCGATAGCACGCCATTGGCCGGCCCCGGGCGCAAATCCATCTCAGTCGTCAGCCGCAGCGGCGCGCCCAGCAAATTGCCAGTGCCCTGCACCCGCAGCCGCTCGCTCTCTAGCAGCAATTCGCCCTGCACCTGGGTGAGTTCTCGGCCCAGTAGCGCCCGGCCCAGGCGCAGATTGCTCAGCCGCGATTCCGCCCGCACCCGGACCGATTCCGCCGGAATCTCCTCCAGCATCGGGAAATTCAGGTTCAAGCGGGTGACATGGCTGCCCTCGGCCACCACCAACTCCAAGGGCCGCCGCTCGAAGAGATGCAGCCTTGGGTGGCGCAGCACCGTCATCAGATCCGGCAGTGATCCGCCCAGAAGCAATTGCAGATCGGCCTGTTCGATGGGCTGCGACAAGTCGGTAAAGCGCAGCGTGCCGCCGGTCACCTCCAGCCCTGAGGCGCTGCCATCGGCCCGCGCCTGCCTCCCACCGCTCAGCGTCACGGTGATGCTATCGCGGCCGAACTGCACCTCGCCCGCGGCCTCGATGACCGGTGGAATCGGCCGGACCCATTGCACCGTGACGCCGCTGGCCGCCGCCCGGCCCGATAGCGCGCGCAGCTGCGGCGCCTGGCCATCGGGCAGAGCGAGATCGAAGCGCCACTGGCCCTCTTGCGCCACCCCGGCCAGCATATTCTCCACCATCCATTTGCGCGGCTTGGGCGCCACACCCTCGGGCCAAAGCGTGGGCATATCGGCGAAGGCCACCTGGTCCAGCGCCAGATCGCCCGCCACATTCCATCCCGCCGCCCCGCGCCTGATATTGGCGGCGGCGGTGATGGTGGTGGGCGGCGCCCCGGAACGAGGCGAGGGCAGCACCAGCCGCAGCGCATCCAGCCGGAAGGCCTGCTCCGTGCCGCTCGCCTCGATCAGCGCCTCAGTGATATCGAGGCCCTGGCCCAGGCCGAGCCGCAATCCGCTGAACGGCGCATGCAGCCGGGCATGGAGCAGCCGTGGCCCTGCTGCGGTGTCACCAAGGGTGAGGCCTAGCCGCGCCCCGCGCAATTGCCCCGCCAGGGCGAGCCGCCCCACCTCCGCGCGCCACTCCTCCGCCAGCCCCTCGGGCCAGAGGCTGGCGATATGGGTCACGTCGAAGCTGGCCAGGGCGGTTTCCGCCTCGCCCCGCCAGCGGCCATCCTCCCGCCAAGCGCTGCCATGCGCGGTGAGGTGAAGCTGTGGCGCCGCCTCTGCCGGGCCCAGCAGGATCGCGGCTCGCGTCAGTTCCAGCGCATCGCGGCGCATATTCGCTTCCAGGGAAAACCCCTGCAACGGCAGTGACCAGCCTCCATGGCTGAGCCGGCCGGGGCCGGCTTCCAGGGCCAGCATGCCGCCGCGCGGCACCAGCCCGCCATCCAGCCGCAGGGTGATGGCGGCGCTGAGCGTGGTTTGCAGCCCCGCGAGCGGCGCGAGTTCCGGCAGGAGCCCGGCCAGGGCCGGCGGCTGCAATCCGTTCACGCGCAGCACCACCTCGCTGCCCGCGCCGCCGCCCGTGGCCTGGACGGTGACCGGCAATTGTATGCCGGCCATGCGAAGCGCGGCCGCGCCATCGGCGCGCAGGCCATCGCGGCCGCGCTGGGCGAAAAGTTGAATGCCCTCCAGCGCCACGGCGGGGGTACTGCCGCTGGCGGGCAGGGCGATGGCGCCATCGCGCACCCGCAAGCCACGCAGCGCCATGTGGCGGCCCAATTCGTCGGGGGCGGCGAGCCAGGGCAGCAGGGTGGCGGTATCCATCTCGCCGGCGGTGCCATCACTTGGCTTCAGCCGCAGCCGCGGCGCCTCAAGCTCCAGCAGGGAGGGGGCGATCTCGCCGCGCAGCAAGGCCGCGAGCGAGACATGCAGCAGCACCGCATCGGCCTCGGCCGCAAGCCCTGCCCCCTCAAGCTGCACCCCATCAAGCCTGATCGCCGGCAGGGCGCTGGCGCCGTGGCGCCAGCCATCCCAGGCCAGGGCAATGGACTCCGCCCGCAGCCTTGTGCCGGCATCGAGGGCAATGCCCTGCCGCATTTGGCCGGCGAACCAGGTCAGTTCCAGCGGCCCCTGGCCCAGCCGCCATGCCAGTGCCCCGGCGGCCAAGCCCAGCGCCATCGTTAGCCCCAGCACCGCACGGGTGAGCAGGCGCAGCCCGCGGCCATGGCTGGAAAAGACGCGCCGCAGCAGGCGCAGCGCATGCGCCCCTGACCGGCTGACGCGGCGGGTGATCTTCTCCCCGGTCATCTTGGCTTGACCTTCCATGCTGACCCGCTTCCCATCATGGCCGATGTCACGCAACCCCATACTGCCCCAGGCATACGATTCGGATGCGGTGATGCGCCTGCGCACCGCGCTCGAAGAGGGTGATGCCAATGCCCAGGCCCTGCTGGCCCATGCCGATGCGCTGCCCTGGCTCGCCGCCCTGGCCGGGCATAGCCCTTATCTGGCTGATCTGCTGGAGCGGGAGCCGGCCAGCCTGCTGCGCTTGCTCGAGCGCGGCGCCGATGAGGCCTTTCAACTCGCTATCGCGCCGCTTTCCCGCGCCGATGCCGCGACGGCGCGCCCGGCACTGGCCACGCTGCTGCGCCAGGTGAAGCGCCGCGCGGCGCTGGTGATAGCGGCGGCCGATATTGGCGGGCTTTGGCCGCTGGAGCGGGTGACCGAGGCGCTGACCACCCTGGCTGAGGCGGCGCTGGGCGCCTGTTTGCGGCATTTGCTGCGCGCGGCCGTCGAACGCGGCGAACTCAAACGCGCCGCCGCGCGGGGGGGGCGCGGCTGTGGGCTGGTGGTGATGGGCATGGGCAAGCTCGGCGCGCGGGAGCTGAACTACTCCTCCGATATTGACCTCATCCTGATGTTCGACCCTTCGGTGGCGACCGAGCCTGATGAGGCGCAGGGCTGCTTCGTGCGTATTGCGCGCGAATTGGTGAAGCTGCTCGATGAGCGCACCGCCGATGGCTACGTCTTCCGCACCGATCTGCGGCTCCGGCCGGACCCTGCCGCCACGCCGCTGGCCGTCTCCATCCCCGCGGCGATCAGTTATTATGAGAGCATGGGCGCGACCTGGGAGCGCGCGGCGATGATCAAGGCCCGCCCGGTGGCTGGCGATATTGCCGCCGGCGAGGCGTTTTTGCGCGAAATCCGGCCCTTTGTCTGGCGCCGTTTTCTCGATTTCTCGGCGCTGGCGGATATTCACGCGATCAAGCGGCAGATCAATCAGCATAAGGGCCTGGGCGGGGGCATCACCGTGCCTGGCCATGATGTGAAGCTGGGAAGGGGCGGTATTCGCGAGATCGAATTCTCCGCCCAGGCGCTGCAATTGCTTTGGGGCGGTAGGGACCCGGCCTTGCGGCAGCCCACCACACTGGGCGCGCTGACCGCCTTGGTGGCGGCGGGGCGGATGGACCGCGTGGCGCTGGGTGAATTGTCGGATGCCTATCTGCTGCTGCGCCAGGTGGAGCATCGGCTGCAAATGCTGCATGACCGGCAAACCCATCGCCTGCCGCAGGATGAGCCCGGGCTTGCGCGCATTGCCAGCTTCATGGGGCTGACGGGGCCCGAGGCACTGATCGAGCGGCTGACCGCCAGCATGCGCTGTGTGGAGGGGCATTATCTGGAGGTTTTTGAAGGCATTGTGGGTGAACTCCCGCAGAGCGGCTTTGTGATGCCCGAGGGGCCGGAGGATGCGCCCGAGGCGCTGGCGGCGCTGGAGGGGATGGGTTTTCGCGATGGGGCCTCGGCCTTGGGCATATTGCGCGGCTGGCAGCAGGGGCGGGTGCGCGCCACCCGCAGCGAGCGCGCCCGGGCCTTGCTGGCCGGCATGCTGCCGGGCCTGCTGGAGAGCTTTGCCGCCGAGGCGGAGCCGGATGCCGTGCTGGCGCGGTTTGATGCCATGTTGTCGCATCTTCCGGTGGGGGTGCAGATTCTGTCGATGATCCAGCGCAACCCGGCGTTACTTCGGCGCATTGCCACCATTCTCGGCGCGGCACCGCCCTTTGCCGATCATCTGGCGCATTTCCCTGCCGCCTTTGAGGGGCTGCTGAGCAGCGACCCCACCGCCCCCCTGCCCATGCTGGCGCGGGTGCGCGAGGCCCGGCATCTGGAGGAGGCGCTGGATGCCGCGCGCAGGCTGGCCACCGAGCGGCGCTTTGAAATTGATGCCGCCCTGCTGGAAGGGCGGCTGGCGGCGGATGAGGCTGGGCTTTTGCGTTCGAATCTGGCCGAGGATGTGATGGGGGCGGTGATACCGCGCGTCAGCGCCGAATTCGCCCTCCGCCACGGCAAGCTGGCCGGCGGCGCGCTGGCGGTGCTGGCCATGGGCAAGCTGGGCGGGCAGGAAATGCTGCCGGGCAGCGACCTAGACATCGTGCTGCTCTACGACCACGCCGCCGATGCCGAGGCGAGCCAGGGGGGGACGAAATCCCTCGCGCCGAGCGACTATTTTATTCGTCTATCGCACCAGATTGTGGCGGCTCTCTCCTCGCCCGGGGCGGAGGGGCAGCTTTTTGCGGTGGATATGCGGCTGCGGCCGACCGGCAATAAGGGGCCGGTGGCGACGCGTCTTTCCAGCTTCGAACGCTATCAGGCTGAGGAGGCCTGGAGTTGGGAGCGGATGGCGCTGATGCGCGCGAGGGTGGTGGCGGGCCCCGTGGCCTTCCGCCGGCGGGTGGCCCAGGCGCTGCGCCAGGCGCAACTGCGCCCGCTGCCTGCGGGGAGGGCGCTGCATGATGCGGCGGCGATGCGCGCTAGGTTGCTGCGCGAATTGCCGCCTGAGGGCCCCTGGGACCTCAAGGCCATGCCCGGCGGGATGATCGAGGTGGAGTTCATCGCCCAGGCGCTGTTGCTGGAACACGCGCCGCATCGGCCTGAGCTGTTGCGCCACAACACCGCGGCCGCCCTGGCGGCGCTGGGGGAGGCGGGGCTGCTGCCCGAAGCCGTGGCGCTGTGCCGGGCGGAGCGGCTATGGCGCAGCCTGCTGGGGCTGCGGCGGTTGATGATGGCGCGGCCGATGGATCATGACCTCTCCCGCTCGGCCGAGGCGGTGCTGCTGCGTGGTGCGGGGCTGGCGCTAGGCGAGGTGGTGGTTGACGGATTGGCCCTGCGCGCACAGCTCGACATTCATGCCGCCCTGGTGCGCGATGCCTTCGCACGCCATGTCGGCCGCCACATAGCAGGAGAGAATGCATGAGCGGACCCAATGCCGGCGATGACGCCCCCGGCTTTGAGATGGCGGCGAGCGGTGGCCGCCAGATCTCCTCGGCGGCGCTCAAGGGCGCGCCCTATCTGCTGTATTTCTACCCCAAGGCGGATACGCCCGGCTGCACCAAGCAGGCCTGCGGCATTCAGGAGGCCCTGCCGGCTTTGGGCAAGCTGAAGCTGACGGTGATTGGCGTCTCGCCCGATGCCATGCCGCCAATTGAGAAATTCGCCAAGAAATACAATCTGGAATTTCCCCTGGCTTCGGACCCGGAGCAGGTGACGGCCAAGGCCTATGGCGTGTGGGTGGAGAAATCCATGTATGGCAAGACCTATATGGGGATGGAGCGCTCCAGCTTTTTAGTGGGCGCTGACGGCAAGATTGTTAAGGTCTGGCGGAAGGTGAAGCCCGATGCCCATGCGGCGGCGGTGCTGGAGGCGGCGCAGGGGCTCTGAGGTCCGCCAAGGTTTACCGCCAGAGGCGGCGCGCGCGCAGAAACCCGGCATAGCCGATATCCGCCAGCCACCCCGCCCCCGGCAGCCGCATGGCCCAGGCCAGGGGGCGAAAGGCGGGCAGCGCGGCCCAGATATCGCCAAAGGCGCGCGCCCCCTGCACCAGCGTGCCATCCGGGCGGCGCACATGCATGGCGGCCAGGGCGGCCTGCCGGGTCAGGTCAGGGCCGAGGGCGGCTTCGTCGCAGCCGGTGACATCGATGAAATTCAGGCTCTCGGCGCCGCGGGCGCGGCGGTATTGCGCGATTTCGCGCGAGCAGACCGGGCAGGCGCCATCATAATAAACCGTGGTTTGTGTCATGGCGGTGATATGGGGTGCTTGCCTCTGCCTGTCAGCATGCCATGTGGCTGGGATGAACCATATTGCCGCCCTGCCGATCCACAGCATGCCCGCCTGGCTGGAGGGCGAATTGCGCTCCGACCATGCCGGGGAGACCGGGGCGGTGATGATTTATCGTGGCATCCTGGCCGTCAGCCGTGACCCGGCGGCGCGGGAATTCGCCCAGCGCCATATGGTGACCGAGCAGGGGCATTTGCGCCTGATCGAGCAGGTGCTGCCGGCGGCGAAACATTCCAAGCTGCTGCCGATCTGGCGGGTGGCGGGGTGGTTGACCGGCGCCATTCCGGCGTTGTTTGGGCCGCGCGCGATCTTTGCCACCATCGATGCGGTGGAGAGCTTTGTCGATCATCACTACCAGCAGCAGATCGACCGGCTGGATGCCGAGCAGAGTTTCCCGGCGCTGCGCGCCATGCTGGCGCAATGCCAGGAGGAGGAGGTGCATCATCGCGATGAGGCGCGCGGCCTGGGCGTGGCGCCGCCGAGCCTGGCTTTGCTGGGCTGGTGCTGGATGGTGGGGGCGGGTTCCAAAGCCGCCGTGATGGCCGCCAAGCGGATTTGACTTAGCGCAAGGACAG